>JAGUUF010000345.1 GCA_020063545.1 Cytophagales bacterium | reverse complement strand
TGCAAATAAGAAACGAGCACAGCAGAAAAACATAAAACGGTTTGCTGCCAAGCGCTTTAAACGCATCAATGCCGGCAATACTCCTTAAGGATACCTTTTCGCCTGCACCTTTTGGCGGAGTATGCGGCAATGAAAAACTATAGAGGCCAAGCAGGATAGAAGCAGCAGCTGTGGTATAAAGCGGGAGTGCAGTTTTTTCAGCTACTCCATTAATAAGCTTACCCAGCACAAAACTGATGAACAACCCGGCCACAATCCAGCCGATGGTACCAAATACCCGTATCACCGGAAACTGCTTCTCCTGGTCGGCAATGTGGTGGAAGGCGAGTGAATTAGCAAGGCCTAATGTTGGCATATAACAAAGATTATAACCAAGCAGGAGAACGATGAACAAAGTAGGTGACTGGCTGGTTTGCGGAACGATGAACATGATGATGCCGCCAAGTACGTGCAATACACCCAGTACTTTTTCGGTGGCAAAGTACCGGTCGGCAATAAGTCCCAAAAAGAACGGGGCAACAATGGCCGCGATCGGGTTAACCGTATAGGGCCAGTGTGTCAGGTTGGTCATGCCCAGTTCGGTCATATACACAGCAACAGTAGTGTACCATGCACCCCAGATGAAAAACTGAAAGAACATCATTGTGCTAAGGCGCGGAACAAGTAAAGATGGTGATGACATAGGGTTTAAGTTTCCTTGAATATCAGCGGAAATTTGTGTTTCTGCAAGCGCCTGTTTGCAATCGTTTGCAATAAAAATCGGATGTGCATTTTCTTTTCTTTTGGATATATTGTCATCCATTAAACTGTTTACTCCATGAATGAAAAACTCCGGATGGGCATGGTAGGCGGTGGCCTTGGTGCCTTTATCGGTGCGGTTCACCGCAAGGCCGCGGCACTTGACGGAAACATTGAGTTGGTATGCGGGGCCTTTAGCAGCAAAGCGGAAACTTCAACAGCAACAGGCAATGCATTGTTTCTTGATCCAAAAAGGGTTTATCCCTCGTATGTGGATATGATTCGTGCTGAGAAAAAACTTCCGGCCAGCCAACGCATGCACGCAGTTTCCATTGTAACGCCAAACCACCTGCATTTTGCACCGGCCAAACTGGCGCTCGAGAGTGGATTTCATGTTATTGTCGATAAACCGTTGTGCCTTTCAGTAGCCGAAGCCAGGCAACTCGTTAAAGTTGTAAAGAAATCAGGATTAATCCTTGCGCTCACGCACACCTACACCGGCTACCCGATGGTGAAGGAAGCCAGGCGCCTGGTTAGCAGCGGGGTTTTTGGAAAAATCAGGAAAGTGTATGTGGAATACACCCAGGGTTGGCTTGCCCAACCTCTTGAAAAGACCGGCCAGAAGCAAGCTGCCTGGCGGTCTAACCCGAAATTTTCAGGGCTGGGCGGTGCCATTGGCGATATTGGTACGCATGCCGCCAATCTTGCCGAGTACATTTCCGGGTCGGTTATTACCGGGTTGTGTGCCGATTTGCGTGCCGTGGTAAAAGGCCGCGTGCTGGATGACGATGCTTCGATGCTTCTTAACTTTGACAACGGTGCCTCGGGCGTGTTGATCGCCACACAGGTGGCAGCGGGTGAAGAAAATAATCTGTTCATCCGCCTTTACGGAGAAAAGGGCGGCCTGGAGTGGCGCCAGGAAGAACCAAACACGCTGGTGTTAAAATGGCCCGATAGGCCACGAGAGTTTTACCGCACCGGCATGGGGTACATTTCTGAAACAGCAAAACTCCATACACGAACGCCTTCCGGTCATCCCGAAGGCTACCTCGAAGCGTTTGCCAATGTGTACCAGTCGTTTGCACGGGCGGTCACTGATTTTAAATCGGGAAAGAAGATTGATTCCGCCAAATATGACTTTCCGGATGTGGAAGACGGCCTGCGCGGAATGGCATTTATCGAGGCATGTGTGAAATCATCAAAGCAAAAACAAAAATGGGTGCCAATAAAACTATGACGACCATTAAAGGCCCTGCGTTATTTCTTGCGCAATTCATGGGCGATAAGCCTCCGTTTAACAAGATGGAGTCCATCTGCAGGTGGGCAGCTTCGCTTGGGTTCATCGGTGTTCAGGTTCCAACCGTAGATGCGCGTTGTATTGATCTTAAAAGGGTGGCCGAAAGCAAAGACTTTGCAGATGAATACAAAGAAACCATCCGCAGCTATGGGGTCGAAATAACTGAACTCTCCACACACCTGCAGGGCCAGTTGGTGGCGGTACACCCTGCCTACGACCAGTTGTTTGACGGGTTCGCCCCAAAAGCGGTGCACAATAATCCGAAAGCCCGGCAGGCATGGGCGGTAGATCAATTAAAACTGGCAGCCAAAGCCAGCAGGAATCTGGGCATTAACGTATGCGTTACCTTTTCAGGTTCGCTGTTGTGGCACACGGTATATCCATGGCCGCAACGGTCCATGGGTTTGGTTGACGATGGTTTTAAGGAATTGGCCAAACGATGGCTGCCCATCTTAAATCATTTTGACAAATATGGGGTTGATCTATGCTTCGAAGTTCACGCAGGCGAAGATCTTCACGATGGAATTACGTTTGAAAGGTTTTGGGAAGCTACCGGAAAACACAAGCGGGTAAACCTGCTCTATGATCCCAGTCACTTTATACTTCAGCAACTCGATTACATCCAATACATTGATCATTATCACAGTTTTATTAAAATGTTTCATGTAAAAGATGCGGAGTACAATCCTACTGGTAAATGCGGGGTATATGGCGGCTACCAGGATTGGCGCGACCGGCCCGGCAGGTTTCGTTCGCTGGGCGATGGCCAGGTAAACTTCAAAAAAATATTTTCAAAACTGGCCCAGTATGGTTATCCGGGGTGGGCCGTGCTGGAATGGGAGTGTTGCATTAAGCACCCCGAGCAGGGAGCTGCCGAAGGGGCAAAATTCATTAGCGACCATATTATCCGGGTTACCGATAAAGCGTTTGACGATTTTGCCGCTACCCAAAAAAATAGCAGATTGAACAAGAAAATCTTAGGACTATGAATAAACCTGTTATCCTGTTGCTGTTTTCAGCTTTTCTCTTTGCCTGTGGCGGTGGTAAAGAAGGCGGGAACGAAAATGAAAGCAAAAACTCCTCTGCCGAATTAATTAAAAAAGGTGAGTTGCTTGTTAATGCCAGCGACTGCAAAACCTGCCACCACCAGGTAAACAAAATCATCGGGCCTTCGCACCTGGACGTAGCAAAAAAGTATGAGTTCACCCAGGCCAATGTGAAAATGCTTGCCGATAGGATTATTAAAGGCAGCAGCGGAGTGTGGGGCGATATACCGATGACGGCACATCCGGATTTACCGATGACCGATGCCGAAAATATGGCGCGCTATGTTTTATCGCTTGACGGGGAAGCAGAAAAGCAATGATCAGAAGGAATGATCCTTCAGATTTTCGATAATGAATACGTTACCTGCGAACTGGACGACTCGCTTCCGGTGCTGAAACACCGGTGGAAGAAGCCGTTACCCGGCAATATTTTCCGCGACACGCTGGTCTCCATTCAGCAGCGATACATCGAATTGAGCAAGTCATACTCCAACCTGGCATGGCTTGCCGATACCCAACTGCTTGGCGAAGTAGACGAAGAAACTGAAAAATGGTTTGCTGATGTGTGGGAAGATTTACTGTTTAACAAAGCGGGCGTTAAAATTCATGCGGTAATTCTTGGTGAAGATATTTTTGCCGATTACCCCATGGAAAAATTCAAACTCAATGCTGCTGAAAAATACAAAACGCACCAGGTGCAACTTGAAGTGTTCTCAGACGAACACGAAGCTTACGATTGGATACGAACACGTTAACCTGAACCTATGAACCGAAGAACATTTATTCAACACTCGGCCGTTGCTGCAACCGGAAGTTTGCTGCTGCCTTCATTGGTTGGATGCAACCCGCCAAAAGAAAAAATTGCCAAAAATATGGGGTTACAGCTGTACACATTGCGCGATGTTATTTTTAAGGATTTGCAAGGCACCCTTAAAAAGGTTGCGGATATCGGCTATACAGAAGTCGAGACCTTTTCATATAATGACGGGAAAATTTTTGGGCAGCCATTTTCGGATTATGTTAAAATGGCCAACGACCTCGGGCTAAAAACGGTTAGCGGCCATTACCTCACCGGCTTTAATCAGCAAACTTCGGGAAACCTTAGTAACGGATGGGAACAGGCTGTTGCCGATGCCAAAGCAGCAGGGCAGGAGTACATGGTTATCGCCTACCTGGCTAAAGAGGAGCGCGAAACCATTGACCAGTACAAAGCACTTTGCGAATCGATCAATAAAGGAGCGGAAGTCTGTAAGCGTTATGGTATTAAGATGGGATACCACAATCATGATTTTGAATTTGCAGCCATCGATAACCAGATACCCTATGATATAATGCTTGCTGAACTTGACCCTTCGCTGGTTTGCATGGAACTGGATTTGTATTGGATTGTGCGTGCCGGATATTCACCGGCCGATTACTTCAATAGGTATCCGGGCCGCTTCGAGTTGTGGCATGTTAAAGACATGAGCAAAGACGATGTAACTAAAAATGCCGACCTCGGCACAGGGAAAATAAATTTCGTTGAAATTTTCAGCCAAAGGCAGCAGTCAGGACTCAAACACTTTTTTGTTGAGCAGGAAACCTACGAAGTTTCTTCGATGGAAAGCGTGAAGAACAACTACCGCTACCTGAAGGACATTGTGTAGCTGAATGCGCCTGCTGAATTTCCTACTGGCTGTTGCCTTCCTGGTAATGGCATCGCTGCAGGTTAATACCGGTAATGCCGTGCTTTGGATACTTCTGTTCGGCTGCATGGCGGTGGTGTGTGTATTTGGTATTTTTAATTTCTTTCCCCGGGCTTTTCTGTTTTCATTGTTGGGTGTCGTCCTGGTGGTTAGTGTTTACACCGGCTTACAGGGCGCCCTGCCCAACCCCGACATAAATGGCCCCGTTGGTTTAGCAGCCTGCCTGTTGGTTCTCGCCTTCCAGCTTGTCCGGTCATACCGCATCAACTAACATTCAATCGTTTGCACACGGCTTGGTTTTCCTTCGGATTATTCCATTGAAATACGTTTTTGTAGTGGGCACAGATTCTCATATATTTAACCATGTTCCGCAATTACCTTTTAGCAATATTTTTTTTGATTACTGCATGTACCCGTACAACCGAAAAAATTCCAAACGTGCCGGCATCCGCTGAATCCCGTAAAAAGATGGTTATCTACCAGGTGATGACCCGGTTGTTCGGTAACAAAGTTTCTGTAAATAAAACGTACGGAACACTACAGGAAAACGGGGTGGGCAAGTTTGCCGATATAAACGAGGCTGCCTTGAAGGGAATTAAAGCGTTGGGCGTTACGCACATCTGGTACACGGGTGTTATTGAACATGCGTTGCTCACCGATTACACCGCGTATGGTATTCCGCTTGACGATGCCGATGTGGTGAAGGGCAGGGCAGGGTCGCCCTACTCCATTAAAGATTATTATGATGTAAATCCTGATCTGGCCGTTAACGTTCCGGAGCGGATGAAAGAATTTGAAGAGCTGGTTGAACGTACGCATGCTCAAGGACTTAAGGTGATCATTGATTTTGTGCCCAATCATGTGGCTCGTGGGTATAAGTCGGATGCCAAACCCCGCGGGGTGCGTGACTTTGGTGAGGATGACGATAAAACAGTTGCCTTTAAGCCATCCAATAATTTTTATTACCTGCCCGGTGAGCGGTTCCAGGTTCCGGCCGGATATGTTCCGCTTGGTGCCGGTAATGATTTCCCAACGAAAGACGGTGTCTTTGATGAATTTCCGGCCAAAGCAACAGGCAACGATAAGTTTGTTGCCCAACCTTCAATTTATGATTGGTTTGAGGCAGCCAAACTAAACTATGGTGTGGATATTCAAAACGGAGGTAAAACGTATTTTGACCCGCTGCCCGATACCTGGCTGAAAATGCGGCATATATTGTTGTATTGGGCTGGTAAAAAAGTGGACGGCTTTCGCTGCGACATTGCCGAAATGGTGCCTGTTGAATTCTGGAATTGGGTAATTCCCCAGGTAAAGGCTGTAAACAACGACCTGATTTTTATTGCGGAGATTTATAATCCCGCCCGGTATCACAACTTTATTGAAACCGGCCGTTTCGATTTTCTTTATGACAAAGTGCAATTGTACGATACACTCCGCAAACTTGTTAACGGCAAGAGTACAACAGCCGCCATCCCCGGTATTCAGAAATCGCTTGCCGGTATAAATGCCAACATGCTTCACTTTCTCGAAAACCATGATGAGCAGCGCATCGCTTCAAAATATTTTGCCGGTGATCCGTGGAAGGCCGTGCCGGCAATGGTCATCAGTGCAACCATCGACAGTGGCCCCGTGATGATCTACTTCGGGCAGGAAGTTGGCGAACCGGCCGAAGGTGACCCGGGTCATCAAACCATTGAACAGCCGGGCACAACTACCAAAATGGATTACTGGGGTGTGCCGGAACACCAGAAATGGATGAACAACGGATTGTTTGATGGCGGTTTACTCTCGGACGATCAAAAACAGCTGCGCCAGTTTTATGCCGGTTTGCTAACCTTTGCCGGCCAGTCGCATGCCGTAAGTTACGGCAAGTATGCAGATTTGACGGAATATAACCTGGAACGTAAACAGATTGATGATGACATTCACGCGTTTGTACGCTGGGAAGGTGATGAGCGCTTGCTGATTGTTTCAAGTTTTCGCCCCAGGCCTGCCGATGTAACTATAAGTATTCCCGAAGAAATTGCCGGTGAAATGGGACTGAAGAAAGGACAGGCATATGTTGCCCGCGATGTGCTGTGGCAGGAAGTTGAAACCGGTATTGATGAAAACCTTACCCTGCGGGCACGGTTAAATTCTTATGGGGCATTGATTTTTAAAATTAAATAACATCAAATGGTTATAGCTGTACCCGGTACTTCACGTGTGGTAATCGAAAATGTGCAACCGTGTGTTGACTGCGGGCGCTATCCGGTTAAGCGAACGGTTGGAGAACGGGTAAATGTAACGGCCGATATTTTTGCCGATGGCCACGACCACGTTCGGGCTGAAGTGCTTTATAAAAAGGCTACTGATAAAACCTGGAGTACTGCAGCAATGCATCAGCAAGGCAACGATGCCTGGTTTGGTTTCTTTACCGTGACAGAAAAAGCGCCTTATGTATTTACGGTACGGGCATGGGTTGATCACCTCGAAACCTGGTACGAGGGCATAAAGAAAAAAATAGCGGCACAGGTTAATGTTCGGGTTGAATTGCTGGAAGGCAGCATGCTTTTGCTCGAATCACCCGAAAGCAAAAAAAAAGAAGTACAGAAAATTGCCGGCTGGTTTAAGGACGAAGCAAAGTATGCGGAGAACCTGGACCTGGTAATAGGCGATGAATTTGCCGAACTGGTAAAACGAAACCCGATACGCAAGTTTGAAACGGTGTACCCGGATGAGATTACGGTTGCCGTAGAACACGTTAAGGCAAGGTTTAGTACCTGGTACGAATTATTTCCGCGTTCGGCATCGCTTACGGGCAAACACGGTACGTTTGCTGATGTACTAAAACTGCTGCCGCGCATAGAGGCCATGGGTTTCGATGTGCTTTACCTGCCGCCCATTCACCCCATCGGAAAAGTTAACCGCAAGGGCAAGAATAACAATGTGCGTTCTGTAAAAGGAGAGCCCGGATCACCCTGGGCAATCGGCAGCGATGAAGGCGGGCATAAGGCAATCCACCCGGAACTAGGTACGCTTGATGAATACAAGGAGTTGATTACAAAAGCTAAAAAGCGGGGCATCGATGTAGCGATGGATTTGGCCTTTCAGTGTGCGCCCGATCACCCGTATGTTAAAGAACATCCGCAGTGGTTTAAACAGCGCCCGGATGGTTCCATACAGTATGCGGAAAATCCGCCCAAAAAATACCAGGACATTTATCCTTTCAATTTCGAGTGCGATGACTGGCAAAACCTGTGGAATGAACTGCTGAGCGTTGTATTGTATTGGATAGATCAGGGTGTAACCATCTTTCGCGTAGATAACCCCCATACCAAGCCGTTCAGGTTCTGGCAATGGCTTATAGGTGAAGTGAACAAGCAACATGCTGATATTATTTTTTTATCGGAAGCATTTACCCGCCCCAGGGTAATGGCTGCGCTGGCCAAACTCGGGTTTACGCAGTCGTATACCTACTTTACCTGGCGCGTTAGTAGGAATGAACTGGTGGAGTACATGAACGAGTTGGTTCACGGCCCATCGCGCAATTACTTCAGGCCCAACTTCTGGCCCAACACACCGGATATTCTGCCGTACCACCTTCAGCACCAGGGCGATACGGCTTTCATCATCCGGCTTGTACTGGCAGCTACGTTATCATCCAACTACGGAATTTACGGCCCTCCTTTTGAGTTCTGCGAAAGCAATCCCATCCCCGGAAAGGAAGAGTACCTTGACTCAGAAAAGTTTGAAATCAAGCAGTACGATTGGAAAAAAACAACCCGGATGACCGACATCATTACCATTGTTAACAAAGCCCGGAGGGAACACCCGGCTTTGCAAACCACCTGGAACATTCACTTCTGTGCTTCCGGCAACGATAACCTGCTGGCTTACCTTAAGGTAACGGATGACCTGGCGGATTGCATGCTGGTGGTTGTAAACTTCGATCAGCACGGAAGGCAGTCCGGGTACATTCAATTGCCGAAAGAGGTTCTGCGCCTGTCGAATGGCATCAACATAAAACTTCACGACCTGGTCACCAATGAACACTATACCTGGACGCAGGAGTGGAACTATGTTGAGCTCGATCCGCACAAACTTCCTTTTCACTTGCTACACCTTACCCTTCACGAATCGTACGCATGAGCAAGCAGCAGAGAAGTAACGAGGCGTTGTGGTTTAAAGATGCGGTAATCTATGAACTGTCGGTACGTGCTTTTTTCGACAGCAACCAGGACGGCATTGGCGATTTCAGCGGGCTGGTACAAAAACTTGATTACCTCGAAGACCTCGGCATCAACACACTGTGGTTGCTTCCGTTTTATCCTTCGCCCATGAAAGACGATGGGTATGATATTACCGATCATTGCGATGTGCACCCGGATTTCGGCAGCCTTGCTGATTTCAAAATTTTTCTCAAAGAAGCACATACCCGGGGTATTCGTGTAATTACTGAGTTAATCCTGAATCATACTTCCGATCAGCACCCCTGGTTTAAAAGGGCGCGTAGGGCAAAAGCAGGCTCTCGTTACCGCGATTATTATGTATGGAGCGACACCCCTGAAAAGTATAAGCAAGCCCGTGTTATCATCCAGGATGAAGAAGCCTCCAACTGGTCGTGGGATACCGAGGCAAAAGCCTACTACTGGCACCGGTTTTACAGCCACCAGCCGGAGTTGAATTACGATAATCCTGAAGTGCAGCTTGAAATCATAAAAATTATTGACTTCTGGCTTAAGCTCGGTGTTGATGGCTTCCGCATGGCTTCTATTCCGTATTTATTTGAAGAAGAAGGCACCAGTTGTGAAAACCTGCCGCAAACCCATGCTTTTATAAAAAAAGTACGGGCGCATCTCGATAAGCATTACAATAACAAAGTGCTGATTGCCGAGGCAAACCTGTGGCCCGAAGATGCCGCTTCGTACTTTGGTAATGGCGATGAATGCCACATGGCGTTCAACTATCCGCTTATGCCGCGGCTGTTTCTGAGTTTGCGCACGGAAGACAGCTACCCGATAGTGGACATTATGGAACAAACACCCGAAACGCCCGGAAATTGCCAATGGGCGTTGTTCCTTCGCAACCATGATGAACTCGGACTTGAAATGGTAACGGAAGAGGAAAAGGATTATCTTTTTAAGGCCTATGCCAGCGATACGCAAACCAAGTTCAATACCGGAATCCGGAGAAGACTGGCACCGTTGCTCAACAACGATCGGAGAAAAATTGAGTTACTTTATTCTATTCTTTTTTCGCTTCCGGGCACCCCGGTTATTTATTATGGCGATGAGATTGGTATGGGTGACAATGTTTACCTGGGCGGCAGGCAGGGTGTGCGCACGCCCATGCAATGGAATATGAACCTGAATGCAGGGTTTTCCAACGCCAACCCACAGAAACTTTATCTTCCGGTTATTTCCGATCCGGTTTATCGGTACGAATCGGTAAACGTATCCACCCAGCTTGAAAACCCGTCCTCGCTCATCTGGTGGATGCGCAACATTGTGGCCATGCGTAAACGGCTAAACCTGTTTGGCCGTGGCCAAACCCGGTTCATTGAAACAAACAACAGCAAAGTGCTGTGTTATTCACGTACCTTCGACAAGCAGCGAATAGTGGTTGTGGCCAACATGTCGCAGTTTTCGCAGGCGGCAACGTTAAACCTGGTTGAGCTTAAAGAGTGCGATGTTACCGAGGTATTTAGTCAGAACAGGTTTCAAAATATCGGTAACGGTGAGTATGCCATAACCATCGGGCCGTACGGGTATTACTGGTTCCAGATTGATGCTGCCGAGAAAAAAGAAACTGCAAAAGCAGGAGGGGAACTTCCAGTGCTGGAAACAGACGTGCTGTGGGAAAAGATCTTTTCTTCATACCAGGATAAACGTTTCCTGGAGCGCAAGGTGCTGCCCATGTTTATGAAAAAGTGCAGGTGGTTCGGAGGCAAAGCAAGGGTTATCAGTAAAATCGGAATAGAAAGTGTTTACCCGTTAAAAGTTGATGGCACAACTCACTACCTTGCCTTGATTGAAGTGCATTACGTTCAACGCTTGCCCGAACTTTATTTTTTGCCGATGGTCTTCGTTCCGTCTGACCGGGTACTGGAGCAGGTAGAATACAGTGCACAAAGTGTTATTTGCCGGGCCGAAATCCGCGATGAAGCCGGGTTTATTATGGACAGCAGTTACGATCGCGTGTTTCGCGACTACCTGCTTACCGGCATGGAGCGGAAAACCCGCATTAAATATGCCGGCAGGGTTCTGGAATTTAATTCCAGCGTGTTTAACAAAATTGACGTATCGGGTGGTGTAGAATCCAAAATACTAAAAGCTGACCAGAGCAATACGGCTATTATTTATAACGACCGGTACTTTTTTAAATTCTACCGGAAGCTGGAGCGCGAGATGAATCCCGATCTTGAACTTGTACGGTTCCTCTCCGAAAATGCCAGTTTCTCCAATAGCCCGAGGTACATGGGCAGTATTGAACTGCATGACGACCGCGGTGTTGTCGTATTTGGGCTGCTACAAGAGAAGGTAGATAACCAGGGCGAAGCCTGGAGCATGGCAACCGACTCGGTCGGAAGATTTTATGAACGGGTGATGGCCGGTGCCAAGCAGGAGAAACTTCCCAAACTGGTTAACAAACCCCTTATGCGATTTGAGGAAGCCCCCGAACTGATACAGGAGTTTATCGGCCGCGGCTTTTATGAACGCGTGGTGCGGCTTGGTCAGCGAACGGCCGAAATGCACCTTGCGCTGGCTTCTGACCAAACTGACCCGGCCTTTGCACCCGAGTACTTTACGCCCAACTACCAGCGTTCGCTCTACTCTTCCCTCCGGAAACTGGTACGCGACAGGTTTAATTTACTCGAGAGTTCACTCGGCAAACTTGCACCTGAGGTTCGTGAATTTGCCAAAAAGGTGCTCGAACTTGAACCCGAAGTGCTGGCCTGCTTCCGGGAAATTTATGAAACCCGCATTACGGCAATCAAAACCCGCATTCATGGCGACTTTCACCTGGGGCAGGTGTTGTTTACCGGAAAAGATTTTGTGATTATCGACTTTGAAGGCGAACCCGGTTTTACCTTCAGCGAGCGAAGGCTGAAAAAGAACCCGCTCAAAGATGTGGCCGGCATGATGCGATCGTTTCACTATGCCGCGTTCGGCAAAATATTACTCAACGAAAATTACCGTGCCCGCGATATGCAGTTTCTGGAAGCCTGGGCCGAACAATGGCAGCATTACGTAAGCCGCTTTTACCTGGGCGCTTATATGGACAGACTGGGTAAAGACAATGAATGGTCGGATGAAAACAACCTGCTCATTCGTACTTTTCTTATCGAGAAAGCAATTTATGAATTGGGTTACGAATTGAACGGTCGGCCCGATTGGGTTATCATTCCGTTGCGGGGTATTTATTATCACATGAACCGGTACTTCCAGGAGCGCGGTGTAAAGAAGAAAGTTGCCGGATAAACCTGTTGCTATGGCAAAGAAGAGAACAGCTAAACCAAAAACCGATAACCCGGAAACCTTTTCCCGGTTAAC
>JAGUUF010000360.1 GCA_020063545.1 Cytophagales bacterium | reverse complement strand
GCTTGATCTCTTTTTTCTTGTTCTGCTTGGAGCGCGTCGTCTTGATCGTCTCGCGCACCTGCGCGCTCAATTCTTCGAGATTGACGACGGTGAGGATTTTGTAAACCGCCTCCGCGCCCATCCCGGCATCGAACAGCGTGATGGCTCAGAATCTTCTGATACTGGGACAACTACTTGACCGGGATGCGTGGACCAGCATCGGTAAAAATATGGTTAATGGAATGGAGAACCTCATCCTCAGCGAGCCCAACTACATGGCCAACTGGGGAATCGCCTGGATTATGGCAAACACATCAATTGCCGAGGTGGCATTTGTTGGTGCCCGTTGCCTGGAACTAAAAAACGAATTCAGAAAACAGTACCACCCAACCGCCCTCACTATGGGCACTGCAACCACCAGCACCCTGCCGTTGCTGCAGGGCAAAGCAGCCCCAAATAAAACGACCATTTACGTCTGTTACGAAAAAACCTGCAAGCAGCCGGTTTACACCGTAACCGATGCTTTGCAGCAACTTCAGACTGAAGCTCACCGGTAAACGAAATTGAATGCGTTTCCATTAGCTTTGCCTCAAGCCTTTTCATGACAACGCAACCCAATCTTCCTTCAGCCGAACGCACTACCCTGTTTGCCGAGCTCATCCTGCCGGTGCCCATACCTAAACTCTTTACCTACCGTGTGCCGATGGAGTTCAATGAACTTATCGCCCCCGGTCAGCGGGCCATTGTTCCGTTTGGCGACCGGAAAATCCTGACCGGTATTATCAGCCGGCTGCACCAGCATCCGCCAACGGACTATGAAGCCAAATACCTGCTGGAACTGCTCGATGATGAGCCGGCCGTAAATCCGTTGCAGCTAAAGCTTTTTGATTGGATAACTGCCTACTACCTGTGTACACCGGGTGACGTTATGAATGCCGCGCTGCCCTCCGGGCTAAAACTTTCCAGCGAATCAAAAGTACAACTTCACCCCGCCTTCGACTGGAACGAAACCTTGTTTGAGTTTACGGCTAAAGAAGAGATGCTGCTCAATCACCTGCAGAACGGACCACTTACTTATTCGGAAGTTTCGAAACTGCTTAGCGTTAAAACCATTTATTCAATTTTAAAATCGCTGGTCAGAAAGGAGGCGGTTATTCTCTTTGAAGAAGTAAACGAGAAATTCAAACCAAAAACCGAACGGAAAGTACGGTTAACGGCAGCTTACCTTTCCAACACCGCACTGCACGAACTCTTCAACAGCCTTTCGGCCAAACCAAAACAAGAAGCGCTTGTGCTGAAGTACCTGCAGGAAGTTCCGGTACTGCATGATGAGACCCGTAACAAAGCCGGCATTACCCGAAAGAGATTACTAAATGGCGATTTGTCGGAATCCTCCCTCAACACGTTAATAAAAAACGGAGTATTTGAAGAATTTGAAGTTATTGTTTCGCGGTTCGATGAAGAGCCGGCCGTTGAACAACCTGCGAGTTCCCTTAGTGATGACCAGCAACGGGCCTGCGATGAAATCATCCAGTCGTTTGAAAATAATTCAACTACGCTCCTGTACGGCATTACCGGAAGCGGTAAAACAGAAATCTACATCAGCCTGATAAAAAAGGCCCTCGATAGCGGTTCGCAGGTGCTCTACCTGCTTCCGGAAATAGCGCTTACCACCCAGATTGTACAGCGCCTCAAAAAAGTGTTCGGCAAAACCATGGGCGTTTACCATTCCCGCTTTTCCGACAACGAACGGGTTGAAGTGTGGCAGGGAGTTCGCAACGGCACATTCCGGTTTGTAGTGGGCGTACGCTCGGCCGTATTCCTCCCGTTCGATAACCTGGGGCTTATCATTGTTGATGAAGAGCACGACACATCGTATAAACAACAGGAACCTGCCCCGCGCTACAATGCCCGTGATGTTGCATTGGTAATGGGCCACATGCACCATAGCAGGGTGTTGCTCGGCTCGGCAACACCTTCGCTGGAGTCGTACTGGCTGGCCCAAACAAACAAGTACAACCTGGTACAACTCCATACCCGGTTTGGCGAAGCACAACTGCCCCAAATCATCCTGGCCGACCTGGGGCGTGAGCGAAGGGAAAAGAAAAACAAGGGGCAATTCACCTCAACACTGTTAAAGGCAATAGAAGAAACACTGTCACGAAACGAGCAGGTAATTGTATTCCAAAACCGCAGGGGCTATTCTCCCATTTTAAACTGCGAAGACTGCGGCTGGGTGCCGCGATGTACCAATTGCTCGGTAAGCCTTACCTATCATCAATATAAAAATGCACTGGTATGCCACTACTGCGGATACAAAGAACCGATGCCGGGTGAATGCCGTTCATGTTCCTCCAAAAGGCTGCTCACCGTAGGCTATGGAACCGAAAAACTGGAAGAAGAACTGCGGCTGCATTTTCCGGAGGCAACTGTTCAGCGGATGGACCTGGACACCACGCGGTCAAAATCCGGGTACGAAACCATCATCCATGAATTTGAATCAGGCCGCACCGATATCCTGGTGGGTACGCAAATGGTTACCAAAGGCCTTGATTTCGGAAAAGTTAGTTTGGTGGGCGTGTTTAATGCCGACCGGATGTTTCACTTCCCCGATTTCCGGGCACACGAACGCGCCTTCCAGTTGCTTACCCAGGTAAGCGGCCGTGCCGGCCGAAAGGATAAACCCGGCCGGGTGGTAATCCAGACCTCGCAGCCCGATAACCCCTTGTTAACCGTTGTGCTCAATCAACAGGTAAGTGAATTTTATGCCTTTGAACTTGACGACAGAAGGCAGCATCACTACCCGCCATTTTCGCGCCTTATTGAATTAACGCTGAAGCATACCGATAAGAAAACCGCGCATGAAGCATCGGCCGTACTGGCCCAACACCTGCGAAAAGATCTTCCGGGCTTAACAATTCTCGGCCCGGGCGAACCCATGATTTCAAAAATCCGAAACCAGTACCTGATGACCATCCTGATTAAAATATCGCGCGACTCCGGCCACTTGCACGAAATAAAACAGGCAATAGTGCAAAGCATCCGGTTGCTAGCGGACAGTACAAGTTATCGAAGCGTGCGCACGGTAATTGATGTCGATCCATACTAACTGGCATGCCTGCCTACTTGGTC
>JAGUUF010000179.1 GCA_020063545.1 Cytophagales bacterium | reverse complement strand
GCAGAAAAAGCCACACTACCTGCCGGGCAGGTAACCGAAAATCCAAAGTACGCTTCGGGGTTTACCGTAAAAGATGTTGAGGGAGCAAAGTTTGTTGAAGTACTGAGCCCTTATCCCGGGGCAACATCGGCTTACCGGTACCTGTTGGTGCCGCACGGAAAGCCAGTACCGGCCATTCAGGGCGAAGTGCGCGTAATACGGGTTCCCATTCAACACATCGTTTGCACATCAACCACACACATTCCATTGCTGGATTACCTGGATAAAACCGATGCGCTCGTTGGTTTTCCTACACTGGATTATATCAGTTCCGAAAAAACCCGAAAGCGGATTGAACAGGGAGAAGTCCAGGAACTTGGAGTTGACAAAGGCATAGACCTGGAGCGGCTTGCCGTACTGAAACCGGATATGGTGATGGGTTACACCATGACAGCCGATATCGGGCAGTTTAAAAAAATAGAGGAGTTGGGCATTCCGGTGGTTATCAATGCCGAATACCTTGAAAAACACCCCTTAGGTAGGGCTGAGTGGATAAAATTCATGGGATTATTTTTTAATAAAGAACGCCAGGCCGACTCGGTATTCAGCATAATTGAACAAGCTTACCTTAGCACCCGAAGGCTGGCCGAAACCGTGCCGGACAAACCAACTGTTTTAAGCGGCATACTTTACCGGGATACCTGGTTTCTTCCCGGGGGGCAAAATTATGCAGCCCGCTTACTGAAAGATGCGGGGTGCCGGTATTTGTGGGAAGACGATCCATCCAACGGTTTTCTTGAACTAAGTTTTGAATCAGTTTATGAACGCGGTTATCGTGCCGATTTATGGATAGGTGTTGCATCGTTCACCTCGCTGCATGAAATGGCAACAGCCGACAAACGGTATACCCTGTTCGGACCGTTTATTAACGGCAAGGTATTTACATACAACGCCCGCAAAGGAGCAACAGGAGGAAGTGAATTTCTGGAAATCGGATACCTGCGGCCTGATTTGATTTTAAAGGACCTGGTAAGGATAGCGCACCCCAACCTGCTTCCCGATCACGCGTTGTACTTTCATGCACCCTTGAAATAAAAAAGCCATTCCGATAATCATCAGAATGGCCGGTATGTTATAAAAAGGAATTACTATACTTTAATTTCAACATCAACCCCGCTGGGCAATTCCAGTTTCATCAGTGCATCAACGGTTTTAGCGCTGTTTGAATAAATATCCACGAGGCGCTTAAACGTGCACAGCTGAAACTGTTCGCGCGATTTTTTATTTACGTGAGGTGAGCGCAGCACGGTAAACACTTCGCGCTCGGTAGGCAACGGAATGGGCCCGCTGACAACGGCCCCGGTGGCTTTTACCGCACGTACGATCTTCTCTGAAGACTTATCAACGAGGTTGTGATCGTAAGATTTTAATTTGATTCTGATTTTCTGGTTCATAATCTAAACGTCTTTTAGATATTATTTTGCGGCAACAGCGCCTTTTACTTCATCAATTACTTTTTCAGCAAGGTTCTTGGGAACCGGTGCGTAATGCGAGAACGTGAGCGTAGCCGAAGCCCTGCCCGAAGTAATCGTTCTCAAATCCGTTACGTACCCGAACAACTCTGCAAGCGGCACATCGGCCTTGATAACCTGGGCACCTGCCCGGCTGTCCATACCTTTCATTAACCCCCTGCGCCTGTTCAGGTCACCAGTAACGGAACCGGTAAACTCATCCGGTGTAAGTACTTCAACACTCATAATCGGCTCAAGCAACTGGGGATGACACTTGGCGGCCGCTTCTTTAAAGCCGATGCGTGCGGCCAACTCAAACGACAGCGAGTCGGAATCCACATCGTGATAGGAACCGTGGAAGAGCTTTACCTTCATGGCATCCAGCGGGTACCCTGCCAGCGGGCCGTTTACCATTGCCTGCGCAAAGCCTTTTTCAACTGCAGGGATAAACTCGCGGGGGATAACGCCACCCACAATGGCATTTTCGAACAACAATCCTTCTTTGCCGTCATCGCGCGGACCAATTTCAAATACAATATCGGCAAACTTACCGCGGCCACCGGTTTGTTTTTTGTAAACTTCTTTGTGCTCAACCGTAGTGGTGAGCGCTTCTTTATAGGCTACCTGCGGAGCACCCTGATTGATTTCTACTTTGAATTCGCGTTTCAGGCGATCAATAATGATTTCAAGGTGCAACTCGCCCATTCCGCGTAAAATTGTCTGTCCGGTTTCCTGATCGGTATTTACACGAAGCGTGGGATCTTCTTCAACAAGTTTCGAAATCGCCATGCCAAGGCGATCCACATCGGCTTGTTTCTTCGGTTCAATAGCATAGCCGATTACCGGCTCAGGGAACACCATGGATTCAAGTACTACTTTGCGCTTTTCATCGCACAGTGTATCACCGGTTTTAATGTCTTTAAAACCAACAACGGCCCCGATATCACCTGCTGCCAGGCGTTCAATCTGGTTCTGTTTGTTGGCATGCATCTGGAACACACGTGAAATACGTTCTTTTTGTTCGGAGCGTGTATTATAAATATAGGAGCCTGATTCCAACACACCGGAATATGCCCGGATAAAGCATAACCTTCCTACAAACGGGTCAGTGGCAATTTTAAAGGCCAATGCCACAAAAGGTTCTTTTTCATCGGGTTTAACCAGCACGTCTTCGTTCGTATCGGGGTTGGTGCCCACAATATTGTCTTTATCCAATGGCGATGGAAGCAATTCCATCACATAGTCGAGCATGGTTTGAACGCCTTTGTTTTTAAAGGATGAACCGCAGACCATTGGCACAATCTTCATGCTGATGGTTGCTTCGCGCAGGGCCTTTAATATTTCTTCTTCGGTAATGGAGTTTGGATCATTGAAGTATTTTTCAATAAGCGTTTCATCCACTTCGGCAACCGCTTCCAGCAATTTTTCGCGGTATTCTTTTGCTTCCTCTACCATGTCATCCGGAATCGGAACTACCTCATAGGTCATTCCCTTATCTTCCACATTCCAGATAATACCCCGGTTATTAATCAAATCAACTACTCCCCTGAAATTCTCTTCGGTGCCAATTGGCAACTGCAGCGGTACTGCTTTGCTGCCCAGTTTTTCTTTAACCTGTTTACACACATTAAGAAAATCAGCACCGGCACGGTCCATTTTATTAACAAAACCAATTCGGGCTACTTTATAGTTATCAGCCAGCCGCCAGTTAGTTTCGGATTGGGGCTCAACGCCATCAACGGCACTGAACAGGAACACAAGGCCATCCAGTACGCGCAGGGAGCGGTTTACCTCCACGGTAAAGTCAACGTGGCCGGGGGTATCAATAATGTTTACATGGTATTTGTTTCCTCGGTAGTTCCAGTAAACCGTAGTAGCAGCCGAAGTAATGGTAATACCACGCTCCTGTTCCTGGGCCATCCAGTCCATGGTGGCTGTACCTTCGTGCACCTCACCAAGTTTGTAGTTTACACCGGCATAGTACAGTATGCGTTCCGTGGTGGTTGTTTTACCGGCATCAATGTGCGCAGCAATTCCAATGTTTCTCGTGTATTTTAAATCCCTTGCCATTTTCGCGAAATCGAGCTGTTAAAACCTGAAATGAGAGAATGCCTTGTTGGCTTCGGCCATGCGGTGCGTATCATCTTTCTTTTTAATGGCTGCGCCTTCGCCTTTTGAAGCCGCGATGATTTCACCGGCCAGTTTGTCCATCATGGTTTTTTCACCACGCAGGCGGGCAAAATCAATTAACCATTTTATGCTCAGGTTTATCCTGCGCTCAGGCCTAATCTCAACGGGCACCTGAAAAGTAGCCCCGCCAACCCTGCGGCTTTTTACCTCAACGGAGGGCATAACATTGTTCATTGCCCGCTTCCATACCTCCAAACCGTTTTCGCTGGTTTTTTTCTCCACAATGGCAATGGCATCGTAAAAGATGGAGTAGGCAAGACTTTTCTTACCTCGTTCCATCAGGTAGTTAACAAACTTGGTTACCAGCGTATCCTGGAATTTCGGATCCGGCAGCAGGTATCTTTTCTTAGGTTTTGACTTTCTCATGCGTACTTATTTTTTAGCAGCGGCAGCTCCTGCCTTCGGACGTTTAGCTCCATATTTCGAACGGCTTTGCAAACGGCCGTTTACCCCGGCTGTATCCAAAGCTCCGCGTATGATGTGGTAACGAACTCCCGGAAGGTCCTTAACCCTTCCGCCCCGGATAAGCACGATAGAGTGCTCCTGCAGGTTATGCCCTTCGCCAGGGATATAGGCGTTAACTTCTTTCTGGTTGGTAAGCCGCACACGCGCAACCTTTCGCATGGCCGAATTAGGTTTTTTCGGTGTAGTGGTATACACACGCGTGCACACGCCCCTTCGCTGCGGGCATGAATCAAGGGCGGGCGACTTTGATTTTGAAGTCAGTTGCTTCCTTCCCTTTCGTACAAGTTGTTGAATGGTAGGCATTTGGTTATCGTTCCTTTTTACCTTAAAAATTTGGACTGCAAAGGTATTATAAAGAAAGAAAGGATACAAAAACCCGGTTAAAAGATTTTCGTATCCTTTTTATGCGTTTTCGCCCCAATTTTGGGCGTTTTCAGGTTTATGCCTCGCCTACCGCTCCCCCGAAATTCATCGGGAATTTGGGCATATCGGTGGTTTGCTTTATCGGGCCAAATGTGTGCTCGTATTTGTCGATATTGTCGCTCAGCGCAGCTAACAATCGCTTGGCATGTTCCGGGGTGATAATCACCCGCGATTTTACGCGGGCTTTCGGCACACCGGGCATCAGCCGGATAAAGTCGATGACAAACTCGCTGTTGGAGTGCGCGATCATGGCCAGGTTCGAATAGATTCCTTCAGCTACCTCTTCCGATAACTCAATGTTAATCTGGTTTTGCGGATGCTTTTCTTTCTTATCCTCGGCCATAACGTTTTACATTAATCCTGTAACTCCTTTGTACGATCGCGTTCCTTTGTCTCCAACGATTTGGTAAAGGCTTCGTATTCATCCTTGTGGGTAACAATCATGTCGCTGAATCTGCGCTGACCGGTACCTGCCGGGATGAGGTGGCCTACAATCACATTCTCTTTCATACCCATCAATTGATCGGCCTTGCCGCGAATGGCTGCCTCGCTCAACACCTTGGTAGTTTCCTGGAAGGAAGCTGCCGACAGCCAGCTTTCTGTTTTAAGTGAAGCCTGGGTTATCCCCTGGAGTGTTGGCCTTGAAACGGCAGACAGCGCATCGCGTACTTCAACCACTTTCTGATCTTTACGCCTGAGCTGAGAATTCTCATCGCGCAAGTCGCGGGCGGTAATAATCTGGCCCGGCTTAAAACGCTGCGAGTCTCCGGCATCCACCACTACCTTCTTATCAAGGATCTTATCATTCTCCTCACGGAAAATGAATTTATCGACATACTCACCCGGCAGGAAGTTGGTATCGCCCGGATCAAGTATTTCCACTTTCTGCATCATCTGGCTAACAATGGCCTCGATGTGCTTATCGTTGATTTTAACACCCTGCAAACGGTATACTTCCTGTATCTCATTCACAAGGTATTCCTGAACTGCAGTAGGGCCTTTAATGGCCAGGATATCGGTCGGTGAAATCGAACCATCTGATAAGGATTGACCGGCTTTTACAAAGTCGTTATCCTGAACCAGGATGTGTTTCGACAACGGCACCAAATAACGTTTCTGCACACCATCGCGCGATTCGATAAAGATTTCGCGGTTACCGCGCTTAATGCCGCCATAGGTTACCACTCCGTCAATTTCGCTTACCACAGCCGGGTTGGAAGGATTTCTCGCTTCGAACAATTCCGTAACGCGGGGCAGACCCCCGGTAATATCACGCGATTTACCAATGGTGCGCGGAATTTTGGCCAGCACCTGCCCGGCTTTTATCTTCTCGCCCTGTTCAACAGCAAGGTGGGCGCCCACCGGAATGTTATACGATTTGGTTTCCGACTTTCCTTTTACAATCACCGCAGGGTTTTTGGTTTTATCCCGGGTTTCGATAATCACCTTTTCGCGGTGACCGGTCTGTTCATCCGACTCTTCTTTAAACGTTACGCCTTCGATGATTGCCTCATACTCTATTTCACCATCAAATTCGGAGAGAATAACGGCATTGTACGGATCCCAATAGCACAACTCCTGGCCCTTATCTACGGTTTGTCCTTCTTTTACCTGCAGGAATGCACCGTACGGAACATGGTTGGCTATGAGAACGCGTTTCCGTTCTTTATCCATAATCCGGATTTCACCTGAACGGGCCATTACTACCTGCACCTTGTTGCCTTCGCGGTCAGTTGTTTCAATGGTGCGGATACCTTCGAACTCCACCACACCCGGAAACTTCGCTTTGAGGTTGGCATCAACGGCAATGTTGGAGGCCGTACCACCCACGTGGAAGGTACGAAGGGTAAGCTGTGTACCCGGTTCACCAATAGACTGGGCTGCAATTACACCAACAGCCTCTCCCACTTCAGCCAGTTTACCGGTGGCCAGGTTACGGCCATAACACTTGGAGCAGCCGCCAAGGCGCGATTCACAGGTGAGTAGCGAACGTATTTCAACTTCTTCCAGGCTTGTAGCCTCAACGCGTTTGGCAATCTCGTCTGTAATCTCGGCATTGGCAGGACAGATCAGCTCATCGGTTAGCGGATCATAAATATCATGTACGGTAACCCGCCCGACAATCCTTTCTGATAAGGGCTCAACAATATCTTCATTGTCCTTAAGCGCTGTTACTTTCAGTCCGCGCAAGGTGCCGCAATCATCTTCGGTAATCACCAGGTCATGCGCCACGTCCACCAGCCTCCGGGTAAGGTAGCCGGCATCGGCAGTTTTCAATGCGGTATCGGCCAAACCTTTCCTGGCACCGTGGGTTGAGATGAAGTACTCCAATACATCCAACCCCTCTTTAAAGTTGGAGAGAATGGGGTTTTCGATGATGGATCCGACAGACCCGGCCAGGTTCTTTTGAGGCTTGGCCATCAGTCCGCGCATACCCCCTAACTGGCGCACCTGTTCACGCGAACCACGGGCACCGGAGTGCATCATCATGTAAATCGGGTTAAACCCTTGCTGATCGTCTTCCAACTGGCGCATAAGCGTGTTGGTAAGCATGGTGTTGGTGCGTGTCCAGATGTCAATAACCTGGTTATACCGCTCGTTGTCGGTAATAAGTCCCATCATGTAGTTGTTCCAAACGGCATCAACTTCTTTTTGCGCATCGGTAACAAACTTTTCTTTCTCAGCGGGCACTTTCACATCGTTCAGGCCCATGGAAAGTCCTCCTTTATAAGCCATCTGGAAGCCCAGGTCTTTGATATCGTCAAGGAATTTGGCAGTCTTGCTCATACCTGAAACCTTATACACATCGGCAATAATGGCCTGGAGTTTTTTCTTGGTTAAGAGTTCATCTACAAATCCAACTTCTTCGGGTACATATTGGTTAAAGAGCACGCGGCCGGCCACGGTTTCAATTGTTTTGTACGACAGTTCACCGGTATCCTTATCCCTTAGTTTTACACGCACCTTAATAAAGGCATGCTTGGCCAGCTTGCCTTCGTTGTGTGCAATGATCACTTCTTCAGCCGAATAGAACTTTCTGCCTTCGCCCAGTACAGGCTGTTCGGGCGTACCCTTTCTTCCTTTAGTGAGGTAGTATAATCCCAACACCATGTCCTGCGAGGGAACGGTAATAGGCGCTCCATTGGCGGGGTTAAGAATATTGTGTGAAGACAGCATCAGGATGGATGCCTCCAGGATGGCCTCGTGGCCAAGCGGAACATGAACCGCCATCTGGTCACCGTCAAAGTCGGCATTGAACGCGGTACACACCAGGGGATGCAACTGGATAGCCTTGCCTTCAATCAACTTGGGCTGGAAGGCCTGGATGCCCAACCGGTGCAACGTAGGGGCGCGGTTCAACAGAACAGGATGCCCTTTGAGCACATTTTCGAGAATATCCCAGATAACGGGGTCTTTGCGGTCGACAATTTTCTTGGCCGACTTAACCGTTTTTACAATTCCCCTTTCAATGAGTTTGCGGATAATAAACGGCTTGAAGAGTTCGGCTGCCATATCCTTAGGCAACCCGCACTCGTGCAGTTTTAATTCGGGGCCAACCACAATAACCGAACGGCCGGAGTAATCAACCCTTTTACCGAGCAGGTTCTGGCGGAAGCGCCCCTGCTTGCCTTTAAGCATATCGCTTAACGACTTTAATGCGCGGTTACCGTCCGAACGCACGGCATTTACTTTACGTGAGTTGTCGAACAGTGAATCAACGGCTTCCTGCAGCATCCGTTTTTCGTTACGCAGGATGACTTCGGGCGCTTTGATGTCAATCAGTCGCTTCAACCGGTTGTTCCGGATAATCACACGCCTGTACAGATCATTCAGGTCGGAAGTTGCAAACCGGCCGCCATCCAGCGGCACGAGCGGGCGCAATTCCGGAGGTATTACGGGCACCATTTTAATAACCATCCACTCAGGTTTGTTTTCAACACGCGTGTTGGCTTCGCGGAATGCTTCTACCACTTTAAGCCGCTTGAGCGCTTCCGCTTTACGCTGTTGCGAAGTATCGGTTGCGGCCTGGTGGCGGAGATCATACGAAAGTGTATCCAGATCAAGGCGCGAAAGGAGCATTTCAAGTGCTTCGGCACCCATTTTTGCAATAAACTTTTTAGGGTCGCTGTCGTCCAGCAACTGGTTTTCGCGCGGAAGTTTATCAACAATATCCAGGTACTCCTCTTCGGTAAGGAAATCCATTTTGTTAACACCGTCCTCCTCTTTAATACCGGGTTGGATCACCACGTAGCGCTCGTAATAAATTATCTGGTCGAGTTTCTTCGTGGCCAGGCCGAGCAGGTAACCGATTTTATTAGGCAAGGAACGGAAGTACCAGATGTGGGCCACCGGCACAACCAGTTCAATATGGCCCATCCGTTCGCGCCTTACTTTCTTCTCGGTAACTTCAACCCCGCACCGGTCGCATATAATGCCTTTATACCGGATGCGTTTGTATTTTCCGCAATGACATTCCCAATCTTTTACCGGGCCGAAAATCCGCTCGCAGAACAACCCGCCCATCTCGGGCTTGTAGGTACGGTAGTTGATGGTTTCCGGCTGGGTAACTTCACCGTGTGAGCTCTCCAAAATAGATTCAGGAGAAGCAAGACTAATGGTGATTTTAGAAAAATCGCTGTTGAACTTTTTATTTTTTCTGAAAGACATCTGGTTGTTGTTTAGTCTTTAG
>JAGUUF010000271.1 GCA_020063545.1 Cytophagales bacterium | reverse complement strand
TCCATACAGGAAGCGTGGTATGGGGGTGGTGACGGCCAAAAGCATGAGCACAAGCATTAATTAAATTTTTAATCACGATACCTGAACAGTTGGTTGACGCCAACTGTTTTTGTTTGAAGCTATGCTTAAAATTGCCTGGGCACCTTCGTATGTATTAAAACTCCCTGCTAATCATCGTTTCCCGATGAGCAAATACGAGGTACTGCCACAGCAGCTTCTTTATGAAGGTACCATTAAACCTGAGAATATCTTTGCGCCCGAGCCCCTTATTGAAGAACTGATCCTCCAGACCCATGATGCTGCCTACTGGGATAAGCTTAAGACCTTAAGCCTGTCTGCCGCAGAAATAAGAAGAACGGGGTTTCCGCTGACTCCCGAACTGGTATACCGGGAAATCACCATAATGAACGGAACAGTACAATGCACAGCTTTTGCTTTGAAATACGGTATTGCGATGAATATTGCCGGTGGCACGCACCATGCTTTTACCTATAAAGGCGAAGGGTTTTGCCTGCTCAACGATATTGCCATTGCAGCAAACTACCTGCTTGCTTCAAACCTTGCAACTAAAATCCTTGTGGTTGACCTGGACGTACACCAGGGAAATGGCACCGCACAGATTTTCAGAAACGAACCAAGAGTATTTACATTTTCCATGCATGGCGCCAACAATTATCCTCTAATCAAAGAATCATCAGACCTGGATATTGGCCTGCCGGATGGTGCCGATGATGCTTTCTATTTGAAAACACTTGATACGAATCTGAAAAACCTGCTCGATAGCGTTCAACCCGATTTCATCTTTTTTCAATCGGGTGTAGATATTCTTGAAACCGACAAACTCGGCAAACTTTCGGTAACCCGTGAAGGCTGCAAGCAGCGCGACCGGATAGTGTTGGAGGCGGCAAAACGAAACAACATTCCCATTGTAGCCAGTATGGGTGGCGGCTATTCAGAAGATTTCCGGGATATTATCGAGGCGCATGCCAATACGTACAGGCTGGCACAGGAAATTTTCTTTTAATCGGTTTTTCAAACGTACAGGCTTATCTTGTACTGCCGTTAACCGGATCAATGCCGTTTACCTTTTCCCATCCCGCAATTGTATTACCGATCGCAAGAGTAGTCAGGATCCGGTTTATCTCCGTTTCAGCTCTTATTATCGGCAGCATGGCTCCCGATTTCGAGTATTTTATCAAGATGAAACTCAGCGGCAGGTTTAGTCATACGCTGCCGGGAGCTTTCCTGTTTTGCCTGCCGGTGGCCTTTGTTACGCTTTTAGTTTTTCATAAAATCGTTAAGCAGCCGTTTATCAGCAGCCTGCCAACCTACTTCAATTCCCGACTGACTGCCCTGCGGGTGTTTGATTTGCTACCCTCAATAAAACAGCACCCACTTACGTACTTAGGCTGCCTGTTGCTGGGCATCTTTTCGCACCTGCTGTGGGATAGTTTTACACATGCCAATCATTTTATGGTCAGGCATGTTGCTTTTTTATCAAGTCCTGTTTCCATTACCGGGTTTCCCAACATGCCCTTGTTCCGGTATATTCAACACGGCAGTACCGTGCTTGGAGCGGTTTACATTGTTTACTTTTTTCATTCATTACCAAAGGCTGCTGTTAGCAATTCCATGAACTGGCGCTATTGGTTATTTGTGATGCTGATTGCATTGATTGCTTTCGCTATTCGTGCATCGTTTGAATTTGAATATCTTGGCGACATAGCAGCTACGGCAATCAGTTCCCTATTTCTTTCCATGATCCTGGTAAGCTTGTATTTCAACATTCGATCATCGCATGGCAAACCAACGTAAGTCGGCCCTTTGGCCTGTTATCACCGCCTCATCAGTCGGTACGCTCATTGAGTGGTACGACTTCTACATTTTCGGAAGCCTGGCAACTATTTTATCGGAGCAGTTTTTTCCAAAAACCAACCCGACAGCGGCCTTTCTGTCAACCCTGGCCACGTTTGCTGCCGGCTTTATTGTGCGCCCGTTTGGCGCCCTGGTATTCGGCAGGCTGGGCGATAAGGTGGGCAGGAAATACACCTTTTTGATTACCCTTGTTCTGATGGGCACATCCACGTTCCTCATCGGGCTTGTTCCTGGCTACGAAACGATAGGGCTGTTTGCCCCGCTTACTGTACTCATTCTTCGGTTGGTACAAGGGCTTGCTTTAGGTGGCGAGTATGGAGGCGCGGCAACGTATGTTGCAGAGCACGCCCCCCAAGGTAAGCGAGGATTTTATACCAGTTTTATACAAACCACGGCAACGCTGGGCTTATTCGTCTCGCTCGGTGTAATTGTTTTCATCCGTCAAACAATGGGTGTAGAAGAATTTTCAACATGGGGCTGGCGCATTCCGTTTCTGCTATCGGCCATCCTGGTCGGCATATCCATTTACATCCGCCTGAGGATGGAGGAGTCTCCCTTGTTTAAAGAAATTAAATCGAAAGGGAAATTATCCGCAAATCCCATCAAAGAAAGTTTCGGTAAAAAAGAAAACCTGAAGTGGGTGTTGCTGGCGCTTTTTGGTGCTACGGCAGGGCAGGGCGTGGTGTGGTACACCGGGCAGTTTTATGCGCTTTCATTCATTCAAAAGACCTGCAACATCGAGTTTGTTCAGTCAAATTACCTTGTGGCAACAGCACTGCTTATCGGCACGCCCTTATTCATTTTTTTCGGATGGTGGTCAGATAAAATCGGGAGAAAGTACATTATGCTGGCCGGAATGCTGCTGGCGGTATTCTTGTACAGGCCGATATACAAAACGATGGTTTCAATAAGTGATCCGACAAAAAAAACTGAATTGACTGCTGATGCACCCTTTCAATCGGTTACCGTTACTACAACGGGCGATACTACCCGGGTTACTACAACACAACGGTATTTTACCGATGGCACCCTGCTTACTGAAACCACAACTGACCATCAAAGCGGTACGGGCCATTGGAGGGAAACCAAACGGGAAATCCGCCTTGCCGGTTTGAACTACTGGCTGATGATTTCCCTGATAACCATTCAGGTAATTTTCGTTACCATGGTGTACGGTCCGATAGCGGCATTCCTGGTTGAGTTATTTCCAACCCGCATTCGCTATACGTCCATGTCGCTGCCATACCACATCGGCAATGGAATTTTTGGCGGCCTTACACCGTTTATCGCAACTGCACTGGCAACCACCGGAGGGCCGCTTGCCGGATTGTGGTACCCGATAACGGTAGCCGCACTTTGCGCGGTAGTTGGCACACTCTTTTTGCCGAATCGTTCAAATGCCGAACTTTAAGAGATGGCAAAAAAATCGCAGTGGGCGGAGATTGGGAAAAGGAAAGTAGAACTTTCCAATCTTGATAAAGTGCT
>JAGUUF010000242.1 GCA_020063545.1 Cytophagales bacterium | reverse complement strand
TACAAAAATGCTCACCACGGTAAACGTGTTCTCCTTTACTGACCGTTCAATTAAACTGGCATGCCCGTAATGGAGAGCGCCCATGGTCGGAACAAAGCCCAATGCAGCAGCAGGCGGCATCTGCCTGCGCACGTTGTACCATTCAGTAATATCACGGATTACGGTTGTCATCAGTAGCTGTGCTTGGCGGTAGGAAAATGTCGCTGCTTTACTTCTTCATCAAATTGCCGGAGGGCGCCTTTCAGCAGTTCAAAACCGTTGACGTATTTTTTAAGAAACCTGGGGTCAAAGTCTTTTGTGAGGCCCAGCAAATCCTGGAGCACCAAAACCTGGCCGTTGGTATGCGGGCCTGCGCCAATTCCGATGGTCGGAATAGTAAGGCTTTCTGTTATCCGCTGGGCAAGCGATGCGGGCACCATCTCCAGTACCAGCGAGAACACACCCGCATCTTCAAGTTTCTTCGCATAGAACTCAATTTGTTCTGCCGACTCAGCCTCAGCGCCCTGCAGGCGGAATCCGCCAAGCTGGTGGTACGATTGAGGCGTAAGCCCCAGATGCCCCATTACCGGGACGCCCGACTTCACTACAAACTCAATGGCATCAAGCATACCCTCAGCGCCTTCAATTTTCACGGCCTGGGCACCTGCTTTCATCAGGCTATCAATGCTCTCCATCAGGTACCGTTTACCTTTACGGTGCGCCAGAAAGGGTAAATCGGCAATAAGAAATTTTTCGGAAAGGCCCCGCTTAACCGCTGCGGTGTGATACACCATCATCTCCACCTCGGCATGTACGGTTGAAGGAAACCCATGCACCACCATCGACACACTGTCGCCAACAAGCACGGCATCAATGTTGGTTTCATTGATGATGCGGGCCGACCAGTAATCGTAGCAGGTAACTACCGAAATCGGGTTTGCTGCTTCTTTTCTTTTTCTGAAATCAAGGAGGCTGTTCATGGTAACCGGGATTTATTACACCTGAAACAGTACCCGGTTAAAGCCGCGTAAACAAAGTAAAAAGGCCAATCTCCTCCTGGTGAGGATTCGGCCGGCAATATGGCTGCCTGAAATGTTGCGGGTACCTGTCGCATGGATCAAGTCCGTTTTTGTTTGCCAATCAAAAAAACACCGGTAGCTGTATTGCTATCAACTCCGGTTGATGAGGTTCCGAGCGGATTCGAACCGCTGTAGGAGCTTTTGCAGAGCTCAGCCTAGCCACTCGGCCACGGAACCATGTTATTTTATCCGTTCCTTTTGCAGAGCTCATCACGCCTCAGGCGTGACACTCGGCCACGGAACCTTACCTATTATGGCTGAACAAAACTATAAAAATCACGGGTGACCAAAAAACAAAAGGTGGCCGGAGCCACCTTTTGATGCGTAATCAAAAAATCACTCCGCTTTATCTTCACCTTTCGGTGCGTTCATCTTGCTCTTCAGGGCGCTTAACGCTTCCAGGTCGCCCAGGGTTGACTTCTCAACTTCCTGGTTGATCTTATCAATCGTTTTGCCTTTCTGTGCCGGCTTGGCAGCACTCTTTTTGGCCGGTGCCTTATCCTCTTCGGCAGCAGAATAAACGGCCTTGTGCGACAGCACGATCCTGCGATCTTCTTTAGAGAACTCGAGCACCCTGAAATCAAGCGAATCGCCAACCTCAGCTTTTGAGCCGTCTTCCTTTGCCAGGTTTTTCAAGGCACAGAACCCTTCAATACCATACGGTAACTCAAGGATTGCTCCTTTATCGTTTTTACTGATAATGGTACACTTGTGCACCGACCCGGTGGTAAAGATGGTCTCGAAAGTATCCCAGGGGTTTTCTTCAAGGTGCTTGTGGCTGAGGGCAAGCCTGCGATTGGTGGCATCCAACTCGAGTACTACCACCTGCATCTTCTCACCTACTTTAATAAACTCCGAAGGATGCTTGATTTTCTTGGTCCAGCTAAGGTCTGAAACGTGCACCAGGCCGTCAATGCCTTCTTCCAGTTCAATGAACAAACCGAAGTTGGTAAGGTTGCGCACAATGCCTTCGTGGCGGGTGCCAATGGCGTACTTGGTTAGTACATCCTGGCGTGTCCACGGGTCTTCGCTGAGCTGCTTAATACCGAGCGACATTTTGCGTTCGTCCCGGTCAATGGTCAGCACCACCGCTTCCACTTCATCGCCCACTTTCATAAAATCCTGAGGGTTGCGCAGGTGCTGCGACCAACTCATTTCACTTACGTGGATGAGGCCTTCAACGCCCGGTTGCAGTTCTAGGAACGTGCCATAATCGGCAACGTTAACAATTCGTCCTTTAACCTTTGATCCGACCTGTACTTCGGCCGGCAGCGAATCCCACGGGTGCGGGGTAAGCTGTTTCATGCCAAGGCTGATGCGCTTCTTGTCTTCGTCAAAATCAAGCACCACAACCTTCACCACCTGGTCGAGTTTCAACACTTCTTCAGGATGGTTAATGCGGCCCCATGAAATATCCGTAATGTGCAACAGGCCATCAACACCGCCAAGGTCAATAAACACACCGAAGTTGGTCATGTTCTTAATCGTTCCTTCCAGCACCTGCCCTTTTTCCAGGTTGCTCAAAATAGCCACCTTCTGTTCTTCAAGGTCTTTTTCAATCAGCACTTTATGCGAAACCACTACGTTGTCGTTGGTGTAGTTGATTTTCACAACTTTCACCTCCATGGCCTTATTCACATAAATATCGAAATCGCGGATGGGCTTTACGTCAATCTGTGACCCCGGCAGGAAGGCTTCAATGCCGTACACGTCCACAATCAACCCGCCTTTTGTTCTGCGTTTCACAAAACCTTCAATCACCAGGTCCTCATCCAGCGCTTTCTGGATGCGCTCCCATCCTTTAACAAGTTTTGCTTTTCTGCGGCTCAGCACCAACTGGCCCATTTTATCTTCTCGCTCCTCGATGAAAATCTCAACCTGGTCACCGATTTTCAAATCGGGCTGGTCTTTGAATTCGGCAAGCGGAACGAGGCCGTCCGATTTAAAGCCGATGTTGAGGATAACATCGCGGTCGTTAATACCCACCACAATGCCGTTCACCACTTCACCGCGGTTTACCGTGGTTACGGTTCCGGAGTAAAGCTTTTCCATTTCTTCGCGGTCTTTGGCAGAATATCCTTCGCCAAAACCTTTGCGCTGAAAGGCATCCCAGTCAAATTCTCCGGGTGTCAACTGGGTTCTTAACCCTTTTTTAAGTTCGGTAACCGGAATTGCTTCGGTATCAATTTCTTCGGTTTCCTTTTTAAAGGCCTTAGCTTCTTCCAGCGGATCGATCTCATCAATCTCGGCAATTGCCTTCGCTTTTTTCTTGCTTGCCTTTAACTCCTCAACCAATGCTTCCTCGGGAGTTGCCTTCTTTTTCTCTTTTTCTTTCGCCATAAAAAATAAATCGCCCTTGTACATGCGGTAGCCGGGCCAGCCTGCCGCACTTTTTAATGGTTTAACATACCACCAGGGTTAACCTGATGGCCCGCCCACCCGGACGGGGCTGCAAAGGTATTGATTTTAGGCAGAATAACGAAGGTTGGCCGGGTTTTGCTTTTAGGCTAAAAACGAAGGAAAACACTAAAAGAGGCCGTTTCAAGGTATATCCTCGAACTTTAGCGTGCCGGTTGCATAGTTAACTAAAATCTTCTGAAACAGCAGCGTGTATTTGGCACTGGCAAAGTCGGACTGGGCACGCGTATAATTCTGGTTGGCCTGAGTAAGCGAAACGATATCGGTAATGCCCAGGTTATACCGCTCCTGTTCAAGCCCAAAGGTTAGTTCGGCCGCCTTTAACTGGGCTTCGGCAGCTTCATAGCCTGCCCGAACATCATAATAATTCTGATAGGCCCGCTGTACGTCACTTTTTACAGTCAGTTCGGTATTGTCGGCATTAATTTTTGCGTTTTGATAGGTCATTTTGTTGCGCACAACCGTTGAACGTGTTGCATAACCGCCATAGATGGGTATGGTAAACGTCATTCCATAGGTTAGCTGAAGATTGTCTTCAAAAAATTGTTGCTCGAATGTGCGGTTGTTAGGAGAAAAGGTCTCGGTCGGGTGAATATAATTATACCGTGAACCATATTGGGCAAACAACGATATACGCGGAAAGTAGGTGCCCTTTACCGCCTGGTAACCCAGTTGCGAAGCTTTTTCAGAAAACCGGGCTGAGGCGAGGTCGCCCCTTCTTTCCAACGCAGTTGTGTACATGTCATTCAATTCCAATTCTTCGATAACTGTACTCAGATCCCAATCAGGCTCAGCCAACTCAAACGGAACCGCGGGATCGAGCTGAATAGTTTGGGCTAAAATAATTTTGTCGTTGCGTAAAGTATTGGCCGCGCGCAGCACCAGCAGCCCGGCATTTTTCACCTGGAACTCCTGGTTATACAAATCAACTTCAGCGCGGCTTCCGGCTGCCACCTGCTCTTTAATCTGGTCGTACTGCTTTTGCTGTGTTTCAAGGTTACGTTGCTGTATTACCAGTAGTTGCTGATCGAGGAGGCACACCAGGAATTGGGCGGCAACATTACGGATGACATCCTGAGCGGTACGGTTAACCAGTTGCGACTGGGCGTCTAACTGGCTGACGGATTGCCTGTATGTGTTAACGTTGTTAAACCCGTTAAATAACGGCATGCTTGCATTAATGTTGGCTCCCACAAAGTCAAGAATACCATTAACCACTTCGCCCTGTTGCTGGTTAAACGTGTTCCCGTCATTTCGGCCTGCATTTCCGTTAATGTTTACCGAAGGGGTAAGCTGCAACAAACTGCTTGTTTTGGTAACGGTTGATGTTACCAGGTTGTTTTTCTCCTGGTTAAGCGCGGGGTTACGGTCAAGCCCGATTTTTACTGCTTCTTTAAACGTAAGTGTTGCCGGGGCGGATTGGGCAAATGCGGCTACCGCATAAGTTATTCCAGCGCTTACAATCCATATTCTCTTCATTGAATTAAGCATGTGCCATTATGTTTTCGTCCATTACTACTGCGCCATCGGCCAGCCGGATAATGCGTTTGCCGTACCGTGCGTTCTCTTCGGAGTGGGTAACCTGGATAATGGTCATCCCTTCGGCATTCAGTTTTTTGAAAATTTCCATAATCTGCCTGCCTTGTTCCGAATGCAGGTTACCGGTAGGCTCATCGGCCAATAGCAACTTCGGTTCGCCAACAATGGCGCGGGCAACACCCACTAATTGTTGCTGGCCGCCCGAGAGCTGCTCGGGAAAGAGATCCTTTTTTGCCACCATGTTGAACCGATCAAGCATTTCGGCTACCATACTTTTGCGTTCACTGCTTTTTACACCTTTATACAATAAAGGCGTTTCAATGTTTTCATAAACGGTTAGTTCATCAATCAGGTGGTATGCCTGAAAAATAAACCCGATGTAATTTTTATGCATATCGGATTTTTGCTTCTCCTTCATTTTGTGCACCGGCTCATCAAAAAAGTAATATTCACCTGCCGAAGGCTCGTCCAGCATTCCGATGATGTTCATTAACGTTGATTTACCGGCCCCGCTTGGGCCCATAATGGTTACAAATTCTCCCTGCTTGATTTCCAGTTCAATGCCCTTTAAAATGAAAGTGCGCTGAAAACGGCTGTCAACATATTTGTCGATATCTCGGAGTTGGATCATAGGCGGTTTGCTTACTGATAATTGGTATGGTGCACGTGTGTTGCCCAATAGCCAATTTTGGTGCCAAGGGGTTAGCAGGCTCTTTTTACTATTATTGATTAAACTTTACGTCCGATTATGCACAAAAGTGTCTGAAAACGGACAACGCGGCTAATACACAATTGGGTACAGGATGACATCTACCCGCCTGTTCATGCTCATGCCGCGCCTGGTAGTGTTGCTATACACCGGGTTTTCAAGCCCCCAGTCTTTAACGGATATCTTGTTCTCGGGTATTTGATGGTTGAGCAGGATTTCTTTCACCGCTGTGCTGCGCATTTCAGAAAGCCACTCGTTATAGGCCTTACCGCCAATCGGGTCGGTATGACTGATGAGGTGTATCTCGTATTTGGTAAGGAGATTCGGAATGGAATCAAGCCAGTTAAGAAGTTCGGTTGCCTGCGTATCATCCACGTAATAACTTCCTCCTCCGAAATAAATGCTCTTCCGTATTTCATCAGCATGTTGTGCCGAACTGAATACAGGATGGAAGAATATTATCAGAACAAGGCTGATGCGCATACTTCAACTAACACATTTATCGATAAAATGGTTACTTCTCCCAATTAGTAATCCGGATGCTTTGGTTTGTTATCTAATATTGTTTCAATCCGTTCCATAACATCATCCGTAAGGTTATCCTTTGCATCAAGAGCCTTTAAATTCTCCTTAAGCTGATCTTTCCTCGAAGCGCCCAGTATAACAGTACTTACGTTTTCATTTTTAAGGCACCAGGCAATTGCCATAACCGCCTGCGACATACCCAATTGCTTTGCCAGTGCAGCAAGCTTTCTGGCGCGGTCAAGATTTTGCTCAACCAGAGCGCTTTCCTTCAGCCACTCCATACCCGGTATGGACAACCGCGTGTCGGCCGTAAAGCCGGAGTTGTACTTTCCTGAAAGCACACCGCTTGCCAGTGGCGACCAGGTGGTTGTGCCTAACCCATAGGTTTGGTAGATCCGGGAATAATCAACTTCAACTTTCTGACGTACCAGCATGTTGTACTGGGGCTGTTCCATGGTTGGCCCGATGAGTGCGTACCGTTCGGCAACAGCATGGGCTTCCATTATCTCCTGTGCGCTCCACTCGCTGGTTCCCCAATACAGGATTTTTCCCTGCTGAATGAGGTTGTGCATGGTCCATACGGTTTCTTCTATGGGCGTTTCCTTATCAGGGCGGTGGCAAAAGTATAAATCGAGGTAATCAACCTGAAGGCGCTGCAACGCCTGATG
>JAGUUF010000058.1 GCA_020063545.1 Cytophagales bacterium | reverse complement strand
GGTGCAGGTTCGATTCCTGCCGGGGGTACAACAAGTCAGGCTAGCCTGACTTTTTTGTTTGCAGTTCTTTCAAATACCGGCCAACATATTCCTTAACCCGCTTTCGCTTATACTGCATAATGAACCTTGGATGCGGCAACGGGATAATGCGGTTGAAAAATTTGTGTTCCGCATTGAGCTTTGCTAAAAACTTAAAATTCATGCCTTCACCCAGGCAATAGCAAACATCCGTATTCAATCCGAATTTGAGCTGGTTTCTGGTTGACTGAACACAAAATTCATATACGGCATTCTCCAACGCTTTCAGGTCGTAATAGTTCAGGTTTTTTCCGTCTTTAACAAAGCCCAGCGGGCAAACTGCGCTGATGTAAAATTTTCCGTAGAATGCCTTGGCACTGCCAAATGCTTCAATCATTGAATAGATAAAGTCGGCCGAGAGTTCGGCTTTTTTGGGCAACTCGTTTTTAATGCCGCAATACCGTTCGAGTTTTATCGGGTCGGTAAACGGGATTCCGGTAATCCCTCCGCCAAACCGTCCCGGGTTAATGCCCAGGATAAGCGTACGGGGCTGGTTATCGCAGTAAAACCTTGTATAAAATTCCCGGCACAAAGCAAAGACAGATGAATCCTGGTAAGGATTCATTACCTCAACGCCTGCAGGCAGCTTTGTATTAAGGTTTAATGATTTTAGAAAGTCAAGAACTTTGTCTGCCAGCATCATTCCTTTTTCCAGCCTGGTCCGCGCACCACCCTGCCGGGCCGTGCACCGGTATGCTCTCCCTCTTTCAAAACCTGGGTACCGTTAACAAGTACATGAACCATACCCGTTGCATATTGGTGTGGTTTTTCAAAGGTAGCATGGTCCTGAACCTTAGCGGGATCAAAAATGGCGATGTCGGCATAGAAGCCCGGTTTTAGCGAACCACGCTTCTGAATGTTCAGATTGGATGCCGGCAAAGAGGTTAGTTTACGGATGGCCTCTTCCAATGAAATTACCTTTTCATCGCGAACATATTTGCCCAGCAGCCGCGCAAAGTTACCATAGGCACGGGGGTGGGTGTTGGTTTTAATGAACACCCCTTCGGTTGCAGGCGATTCGGCATCTGAACCGAAACTCAGGTAGGGCAGGGCAATCTGCCGTTTAATGTTTTCTTCGCTCATCATAAAATAGGCCGTACCAACACGGGTGCTGTCGGCAATGACAAGATCCATCGCAGTTTCTTCCGGAGATTTCCCATAAATGGCGGCTACATCGGCAAGTGTTTTTCCGATAAACCGCTTAAGCGAATCATTTGCAAAATCAAGCAGCAGCACGCGGTCGGGGCTGCCGGCCATCAGCAGCAGGTTCTCCCATTTGTCGGAAGGTTTGCGCATTTCGTCCAACGCTTTTTTGCGGATTTTCGGATCCTGCAGCCGCTTGATCCATTCTTTTATACCGCCTTCCTGCACCCAGGGTGGCATGGTGGCATCCAGCCCGGTGGCACCGGCAGGGTAGGTGTACATGTCGGCCGTTATTCTCAACCCTTCTTTATTGGCTTTATCAATCATGGCCATTACCGAATCCAGTTTCCACCAGTTGTCCTTGCCGGCCATTTTCAGGTGATATATTTCTGCGGGCAGGTTGCCTTCGCGCGCAATGCGGATGGTTTCATTAACCGCGCCAAAGATGTTGTTGCCCTCGCTGCGCATGTGGGTAATGTACATGCCACCGTATTGGCCAGCCACTTTGCAGAGTTCAATAAGTTCTTCGGTTGAAGAGTAGTTGGCAGGAGCGTATATCAGCGATGAGCCCACACCAAGGGCGCCTTCTTCCATCGCCTGTTTTACCAATGCCTTCATCCGTTCCATTTCTTCGGCTGTGGGCAAGCGGTTGGCATAGCCCAGTTCGTGAATGCGCAAGGTGGTAGCTCCCACAAATGACGCCACGTTCGGGGCAATGCCCCTGCGCTCAAGCGATTGGAGGTACTCGCCAAGCGTGGTCCAATCAATATCGTATTGCCAGTCGGGGTTGCGCTTCATGGCATCGTGCTGATCGGCTTTCATTTTTTCGTTCAGCGGTCCCATCGACCAGCCTTCGCCAAAAACTTCGAGCGTAACACCCTGCCGGATGTCGGCCTGGGAGTTGCCGTCCAGTATCAACGATTCGGTTGCCCAGCTCAGCATGTTGATGAAGCCCGGAGAAACGGCCAACCCGCTGGCATTGATTTCGGTTTTTCCTTTGGCTCGCGTCAGGTCACCAATAACGGCAATCGTGTCGGCATTAATGCCGATATCCGTAACTACAGGCGCTTTGCCTGAGCCGTCATACACGGTTCCCTGGCGGATGATCAGATCATACTTTTCCGGTTGGCACGAAGCCAGTACAACAATGAGGATCAATATGTAATTTCTCATGTAAGGTATTGGTTAGTTGGTTCCCGCTTTAAGTTTTGGATTGCCATTTTTGCCGGCATTCTTCACGTAGGTTTCCAGCCACCGGTCCATTTCCCAAAGGGTGTGCATAATGCTTTCCTTGGCAGCATACCCGTGGCTTTCGTGCGGCAGCAAGACGAAGCGTGCCGTTCCGCCATGTCCCTTAATGGCGTTGTAGAACCGTTCGGTTTGAATGGGGAACGTGCCGGTGTTGTTATCGGCTTCACCGTGAATGAACAAGATGGGTTCCTTCAGTTTATCGGCAAACGAGAATGGCGACATGGTGTAATAAATCTGGGGGGCTTCCCAGTAGGTTCGCGGTTCGGCCTGAAAGCCAAACGGGGTAAGCGTGCGGTTATAAGCGCCACTTCGGGCAATGCCGGCTTTGAAGATATCGGAATGCGCAAGCAGGTTGGCCGTCATAAAGGCTCCGTACGAGTGGCCGCCAACACCAACACGGTTTTTGTCGAGCACGCCAAGCGAAGCAGCATAATCCACTACCGCCTGTGCACTGGCTACCAGTTGCTCCACGTACGTATCGTTTGGTTCCTTATCACCTTCGCCAACAATGGGCATGGTGGCATTATCCAGCACGGCATAGCCGCGGGCAACCCAGAAGATGGGGCCGCCTGAACTCAACCGGGTAAACGAATATTTCGAGCCGCGTACCTGGCCTGCCGCATCACCACTCTTGAATTCGCGCGGGTAGGCCCACACCAGGCCCGGCAGGGGGCCATCTTCTTTTTTATACCCGGCCGGAAGGTACAGGTCGGCCGTAAGGTCAACACCATCGGCACGTTTGTAGCGCAGTACCTGTTTTTTTACATCGCGCAGTTGCGGGTAGGGATGTTCAAACGCAGTAAGCTGCGTGAGTTTTGATGAGCCTGCAGTGCGCATAAAGTAATTGGGATTTTCGCTGTTCGATTCGCGCGAGGTAACAAAAGAATTCTTTTTCGGATCAAGCAGGGCAACAACAAATTCGTAGTAAGGCGCCTGGCATTGCCATAAGCGCATTTTCCTGCCGGTAGTTAACTCCAGCTTGTCCAGAAACGGCATGTCGCCTTCAGGCGAAGATCCCGATCCGCTGAAGTAAACCGAATTGTCTTTGTTGATTAAGAGAACGCTGCGGCCATAGGCATTTAGTGTGGTCAGTACGTTACCCGGATCGGCATAAGCGTCTTCGTAATTCCTGTCAGATACGATTTTCTTTGCAAGCGTTGCGGGATTAACCTGGTAAACACGCTCTTTGCGGTCCTGAATCCAGCGTTCGTAAACCCAGGCGGTGTTCTCATTGCCCCAGGTAATGCGTGCATAGCGCAGCGGCAGGCTGATGAGTTCCTTGGGTTCTCCGGCAAAAGGGAATTCCCACGTAAAAATTTTATCGCGGATGTCGGTCTTCACTTTGGGGTCACCGCCATCCTGTGCCTGTACCCAATACAACGTTGCCGGTTTATCGGCACGCCACCCGTGGTTGCGGGGTTCTTTGTGCGTAGCATTGTTCGCAATGGGGATGTAATCCGTTAGCGGAACATCAACAACATCCTTAACTACTTTCCCATCCCGATCGAGCACCCGAACCAAATGCGGAAACCGGTTTACCGGGACGAGGTAGGAGAAGGGTTTGTGTATCAGTTCAACAAGCACCAGGTTGCCATCGGGTGAGGGATCGAAATCGCCATGGATGGCCGAAGCGCTGATTATTTTTTCTTCACCGCCATTCAGGTTTTTTAGTACCAGGTCGCTGGTTGCGTAGTATTCAAATGCCAGTTCATCGTAAGGATTTTTCAACAAATCCTGGAATGTTGGGGCGGGCGTTTTTTTTCCAAGATTCTCTTCAACAACCGGACCGGACGGAACGCGTGCTTTTGCAGGAAGGGGTTTCAGGTTCTGCAACACTGCGGTAAACAGAATATGCTGTGAATCCGAAAGCCAGCTAAAAGCACCGCTTAGTGTGTTATTGAGCTTTCGATCGGTAATGCGGGAGGCGGAGAATGTGGTTAAATCAACCACCCAAAGTTCCAGTTGGCTTGGGTTGTTCTGAATGAAAGCCACTTTTTTACTGTCGGGCGAAAAGGTGGCGCTGCTCAATAACAATGGAGCAGGGAGGTTTTTGATTTCAAATTCCTTACCGGTAGTAATTTGTTTGGCCTTTAGCCCAACGATGTAATTGCCCCGGCTGGGACCGAAATTATCAGGGTTAATGCGCAGGCCGGCAAGCCGCAACTCAGGCCGCGACAACTGTTCAATGGTGGGGTAGTCCGATCGCTCCAGTAGCAGCATCCACTGCCTGTCGGGCGAGAAGGAGACAAACGGGGTAAGCGGTGCTTCAACAAGCCGGGCAATTTCTTCCGGGGGGCGCTGGTAGGTAATGTTTTCCTGGGTATAGGCAGCAAAAACAATAAGCAGCAAAAGCGGCAAGGCAATTTTTTTCATAGGCTATGAGATTAGAAGGGGTAAAGTACAATAAAGGGGCGTGGCATTCCACCAGATTGTGATAAATG
>JAGUUF010000216.1 GCA_020063545.1 Cytophagales bacterium | reverse complement strand
TGAAAACCTGTTCCCACTTTGCAGGTTTTCGTTTTCAATAACGAGTTGAGTAGTACTTCTAACGGTTAATCCTTCAGCTAATTCAACGCCCAGATTAACGCCAATATTTTTCCGGTCTAAATCTCCAAATCTCACGTTTTGCTGAAGAAGATTATTTACATTGAATGAATAGTCGAAGTTATTCATTCCACCGGAAATATTAAGCGATGTATTATGCGATAGAGCTCTGCGATAAACCTGGTCTAAATGATCAAAAGTTGTCTCAAGGTAAGGCTTATCATTAACAAGATCTGCCGTTAAGTTTACTTCTGGATCACTCCAGGTGCCTGTTACAGGATCGGGAGCAATTGTTCCTCCTCCTGTACTTAAAATGAATCCATTCGAATCAGTGTCATAGTGATGCAACCCTGCAATCAAATTATGTTTACCTCGTACCACTTCATCACTTATAACTTTCGAACTTAAGGTTACCGAAAGTCGTTGATTCCTTGAACCTTTTTTAGTAAAAATCTGAATAACTCCATTTGCCCCCTGAGCTCCATAGAGCATGCCAGCAGCTGCTCCTTTTACAACTTCAACCCGTTCAATATTAGAAATATCCAACCCGGCCAATGCAGAAGCCGCATTTCCAGTGCCAATTTGAACGCCATCCAACAAAATTATCGGATTTGCATTTCCTAAACTGTTAAGGCCCCTTAATTGAATATTTGCGGCAGCTCCTGGTTCACCGCTATTGAGCAAAACTTGGGCTCCTGCAATCTTACCTTGAAGCGCCTGATCTAATGAGGCAACCGCACTTGGTACAAGGTTTTTTCCACTAACGGATGCAACATCAATGGCTAGTCGCCTCTTTTCCGTGGCAACACCAACACCAGTTATTACAACCTCTGTTAGCTGGGTAATGTCAGCAGCCATGGCAATATCCACAACGGAACGTTCTCCAACAGCAACTTCCTGGGTCTGCAGCCCGATAAATGAAAAGACGAGCACCGCTCCGCTTGACGGAACACCGGCTAACCGGTAATTGCCATCCGCATCCGTAACGGTACCTGAACTGGTTCCTTTAAGAACCACGTTTACTCCGGGTAAAGCTGTTCCGTCTTCAACGGACGTAACCTTACCGGTAATCGTTCGCTCCTGTGCCCATACCTGGAACGCAAGAACCAACGAGAAGCTTAGTAGTAGAAACTTCTTCATAGAAAATTGGTTTAGGTTAATACAAGTTTCAAATTAAGTTAAAATTCAATAGGGTAGGATGGCTTTTATCAGATTTTTAAAATCCGATATCAATAAACTGACAATCAGTAAAATATTCTGCTGAAAAATAGGACCGGCAAACAAAAAAGCCTTTGGGGCAATCCCAAAGGCTTTTTTCAAGGCACCTGATTAGTGCTTGCTTCAGGCCTCGGCTTTCGGTTCAACCGATACGAATGACCGGTTTTCGCGGCCTTTTTTAAATACCACAACACCGTTTGTAAGGGCAAACAGGGTATGATCTTTACCAATACCTACGTTTTTGCCGGGATGGTGCTTTGTGCCGCGCTGCCGCACAATAATATTGCCCGCTACCACGCTTTGGCCTCCAAAAACTTTAATGCCCAATCGTTTGCTTTCCGATTCGCGGCCGTTTTTTACTTTACCTTCTCCTTTTTTATGTGCCATTTCTGTACTGCTTTTAGCTTATCTTCTCAATTAAAACCTTGGTAAACTGCTGGCGGTGACCGTTTTTAACAACATAGCCTTTTCTGCGCTTTTTCTTAAAAACCGTAACTTTTTCGCCCTTAACATGCTCAAGGATTTTGCCGGTTACCGACATACCTTTAACCGTAGGAGCGCCCACCTCAACCTTACCTTTATTGTCAACCAGTAAAACATGGTCAAACGTTACGGCAGAGCCCGCTTCGCCATCCAGCCTTGGGGCATAGATATACTGATCTTTAGCCACTTTGTATTGCTTTCCGGCTACATCAACAATTGCATACATAGTCTCAAAAATTGGACTGCAAAGGTAAAAAAAGTCGGAAGATTTCAGCACCAGACCACCGGAATTTAAAAGACACGCCCAAAATCAGCCTGATTCAGGCCCCTGAAAATATTTATTTGATTTTTTTCACGCCCCTTTAAAGGTGATATGCGGTCGTAACCAAAGCCAACCAAAGGGTTAAAACACAACCATTTATAAATCCCGAAAACAGCCAAATCAGGATTAAAAACGCAATTTTTCAAAAAAACAAGCCCTTTGAATTATTAGCCTCATTTCAAATATTTGTACGCACGCAAGCAAACCCGCGCCAGAAGCTATTCTTCCGGGCGGATTTAACTAACAGAGACATTTTTTTACCTGGTGATTCCGGTTTGGAATCCGGGCCCGCCCGGATCAGATTGTTGTCACCCTTAACATATAACAACCCTAAACGCACATTGCCATGAGTACTACTCTACAGGAGCCGATTTTAATTGAAAACAAGGATCGCTTCGTTCTTTTCCCTATCCGCCACCATGATATCTGGAAATTCTACAAGCAGGCTGAGGCCAGTTTCTGGACGGCCGAAGAAATTGACCTGAGCCAGGACCTTACCGATTGGGAAAACATGAATGACGGGGAACGTCATTTTATAAAGCATGTGCTTGCCTTTTTTGCCGCCAGCGATGGCATTGTAAACGAAAACCTGGCCGAGCATTTTGTTTCGGAAGTACAGTACACCGAAGCCAAGTTTTTCTATGGCTTTCAGATTGCCATTGAAAACATTCACTCAGAAACCTATTCCTTGTTAATTGACACGTACGTTAAAGACCCGAAAGAAAAAGATTCACTCTTTCATGCCATAGAAACCATCGCCTGCGTAAAGAAAAAGGCAGATTGGGCCCTTCGCTGGATTTCCAACGGGAACTTCCAGGAACGACTCATTGCTTTTGCGGCAGTGGAGGGAATATTCTTCTCAGGATCCTTCTGTTCCATATTCTGGTTAAAGAAACGCGGCCTTATGCCCGGCCTGAGCTTTTCCAACGAACTCATTTCGCGCGATGAAGGTCTGCACTGCGATTTCGCCTGCCACCTGTACACGAAACACGTAATCAACAAACTGCCGGAAGAAACCGTCATTAACATCATTAAAGACGCTGTTGAGATCGAAAAAGAATTTGTTACCGATGCCCTGCCCGTAAACCTCATCGGCATGAATGCCGAGCTGATGCGCCAGTACATTGAGTTTGTGGCCGACAGGCTGCTGAATGAACTCATCGGTAAAAAAGTGTACGGGGCAACCAACCCATTCGACTTTATGGATATGATTTCGCTGCGCGGAAAAACCAATTTCTTCGAAAAGCGCGTGGCCGAGTACCAGAAAGCCGGAGTAATGGGCAGTTCGGAAAAAGAAACCGCTCCGAAGTTTTCATTGAATGAAGATTTTTAATTACCTTCATCACACTTTTTACATTTTTTAAACTAAACAACCCTAGTCTACATGCTTGTCATTAAAAGAGACGGACACCGTGAGTCCGTAAAGTTCGACAAAATCACCGCCCGCATCGAAAAACTCTGCTATGGACTTGACATGAAATATGTAAGCCCGGTAGAGGTTGCCCTGAAGGTGATTAATGGTTTGTACGATGGCGTATCCACCGTGGAGCTGGACATCCTGGCTGCCGAAACAGCTGCCACCCTCACCACCAAACATCCGGATTACGCCCGCCTGGCTGCCCGCCTGGCCATATCAAACCTGCACAAGGTTACCAGCAAGTCGTTTTCAAACACCATGAAGCGGTTGTACACGTATGTCGATCCGAAGACCGGTGAGAATGCACCCCTCATTTCGAAAGAAACCTGGCGGGTAATCCACCAACATGCCGCTGAACTGGACGAAGCCATAATTTATGATCGCGATTTCGGGTACGATTACTTCGGGTTTAAAACCCTGGAGCGCTCCTACCTGATGAAGATTGACGGCAAAGTGGTGGAGCGGCCGCAGCACATGCTGATGCGGGTGGCCGTTGGCATCCACGGTGAGGATATCCCGGCCGCCATCGAAACCTACAACCTGCTTTCCGAAAAGTGGTTTACCCATGCCACGCCAACGCTCTTTAATGCAGGCACACCCAAACCACAACTCTCGTCATGCTTTCTGCTCACCATGAAAGGCGACAGCATTGACGGCATTTACGATACGCTGAAGCAATGCGCCAAAATATCGCAGTCGGCAGGCGGCATCGGCCTGAGCATTCATAACATCCGGGCAAAAGGCAGCTATATTAAAGGAACAGGCGGAACATCGAACGGCATTGTACCGATGCTTCGCAATTTCGATATGACCGCACGGTATGTTGACCAGGGGGGCGGCAAGCGCAAAGGAAGCTTCGCCATTTACCTGGAGCCCTGGCATGCCGATATTTTCGATTTTCTGAACCTGAAGAAAAACCACGGAAAGGAAGAAATGCGTGCGCGCGACCTGTTTTACGCACTCTGGATTCCCGACTTGTTTATGAAGCGCGTGGAGAGCAACGAAATGTGGTCGCTGTTCTGCCCCAACGAAGCACCTGGCCTGGCCGAAGTTTGGGGTGAAGAATTTGAACGCCTCTACGAAAAATATGAGAAAGAAGGCAAGTACCGCAAACAGGTAAAAGCACAGGATTTATGGTTTGAAGTGCTCGAATCGCAAATCGAAACCGGAACGCCCTACATCCTGTACAAAGATTCAGCTAACCGCAAATCGAACCAGAAAAACCTGGGAACCATTAAGTCCAGCAACCTGTGCACTGAAATTATCGAGTACACCTCGAAAGATGAAGTTGCGGTCTGTAACCTCGCCTCACTGGCGCTGCCCAAATTTGTAACCGAGGAAGGCAGGTTTGATCACCAGAAGTTGTACGAGATTACCAAAGTAGTTACCCGCAACCTGAATAAGGTAATCGACATTAATTACTACCCGGTTGAAGAAGCCCGCAATTCCAACATGCGCCACCGGCCCATTGGCTTGGGCGTACAAGGCCTTGCCGATGTGTTCATCATGCTGCGCATGCCGTTTGATTCCGAAGAAGCGCGCAGGCTGAACGAAGACATTTTTGAAACCATCTACTTCGGGGCGATGGAAGCCTCCATGGAACTTGCCAAACAGCACGGCCCCTACGAAACCTTCAAAGGCTCGCCCGTTTCAAAAGGTATTTTCCAGTTCGATATGTGGGGTGTTACCCCGAAGAGCGGCCGCTGGAACTGGGAACAACTGAAGCAAGAAGTGAAGAAGCATGGTGTACGTAACTCGTTATTACTGGCCCCTATGCCAACGGCATCCACTTCGCAAATCCTGGGCAACAACGAATGCTTCGAACCCTATACTTCGAACATCTATACACGCAGAACGCTTTCGGGTGAATTCATCATTGCCAACAAGCACCTGATGAAAGACCTGATCGAGCTCGGGTTATGGAATGAAACCATGCGCCAGAAGCTGATTGCAACCAACGGTTCTGTTCAGCCCATCCCGGAAATACCGCAAAACATTAAAGACATCTACAAAACCGTTTGGGAGATCTCGCAAAAAGCCATTATTGACATGTCGGCCGACAGGGGTGCGTACATCTGTCAGTCGCAAAGCCTCAACATTCACCTGAAAGATCCGAACTTCGGCAAACTTACTTCCATGCACTTCTATGCGTGGAAGAAAGGATTGAAAACCGGCATGTACTACCTGCGCTCAACGGCTGCCGCTGATGCAATTAAATTCACACTTGATAAATCAGCCATACAGCAGCCGACAACAACTACCGTTGCAGAAGAAGTTGCAGTTGGAACAGGGGTGGTGCAGGCACAGCAAACATTAACCTACCCCGAGCCGGTTGCCGATTATGAGCAAAAGAAATCGGACATGGCCTGCTCACTGGATAATCCGGATGCCTGCGAGGCGTGTGGAAGTTAACCGATAACATGAGCCATTAACCGAACCCTGACTTCACCCGTCAGGGTTCTTTTTTTATTCCTATTTTTCGCATTCATCTCCTGGTTATGAACCGCAGAAATTTTGTAAAGAACACCGGCCTGGCCACAGCCGCCTTTTCCATTCTTCCACAGCTAAGCCTGTATGCACAAACCCGCAGCATACGCCTGGGTTTTATTGGCGTGGGCCTGCGCGGGCAAAATCACCTTGACCTTGCCTTGCGCAGAAAAGATACCGAGGTAGCAGCCATCTGCGACATCAGCGATCGCATGCTGGA
>JAGUUF010000091.1 GCA_020063545.1 Cytophagales bacterium | reverse complement strand
CGTAAATAAAACAACAGACCAAGCCCCAGGAAAATCGTTCCGGTAAATATTGCAAACTGGTAAAACTCCAGTTTACGCGGGAGGAATACCGCGATGTTGGCACCATCCTGCATAAGCCAGACTGACCACAACGCCCCGCTGACTGTCCACTGTATAACCGGCCAGGCGATATGTGTTTTTCGTTTCTTAAAATATTTTCGAATGAGTTCGTACCCGGAATACCAGATGATAAAAGAAATCACGAAGGCGAGCACATAAGCTGTTACGCTCTTCGAAACTATGGAGGTAATTCCTTCCGATGACGCACTGAACACACTCAGCAATAAAAAGGTTGTGGAAACCGGCATGCGAAGCCGGGTTAAAATCAACAACACAACCGGTGCAATAATCTGGAAATACGAAAATGAACCCGGGTGCGGATAGGCGGTGTTCCCCTGGTTATCCAATAGCCGCTGGTAGGTAACATCGCCTTTAAAATAGAAATAACTAAAAGAAATGGTGATGATTAAAATTACCCCGGTAAATAGCCACAAGATGTACCACTTTTGTTTTTTATTGCTTTCTATGAAGGTTCCGAGCGACTGAATGCTGTCGTTGGCAACGGCCGAGTAGGCGGCAAATGTAAAACCAAACCACATGGCAAAGTGCCAGTTAAAGGTGGCAAAGGCACCAACAATAAAGGCTAATCCGATAATACTGAGAAAAGTGCGCTCCCGTGTGGCAAACTCAAGCAGGTTCAGGTACGGATAGGTAATCCTGTTTTTCCTGCGGTTCTCAAGGATTTCATTGGGGGGCGACATCAGATCAGAGTAAGAATAGGAAAACGTTCAGAATGGGCAAAAATGGCTCAAAAAACAATAGGGCATATTACGCCAATGTTAAGAATTCCAGTGCAGCATTTAAGGAGCACAAATCAGTTAAAATGGTAGAGAAAAACAATGGTGGCTGTAAAGGCAGGCTTTGGGTTGTCCCTTATTTCGAGCGTTACCAGCATTTCGGTTTTGGCAATACCCCTCAGGTTGGCAATGCTTTTTAATTTTACCCTTAGCCGCACTTCCTGGTTGGCCAGAACGGGCTGATTGAATTTCAGGTTTTCGATGCCGTAGTTCACCAGCATTTTAATGTTGTTTACCTGGGCGATTTGTTCCCACAGGTGCGGAATAAGCGATAAGGTAAGGTAGCCATGGGCAATGGTGCTCTTAAACTGGCTTTCGGATTGAGCGCGTTCGGGGTCGGTGTGTATCCATTGGTGATCGAGGGTGGCATCGGCAAACAGGTTTATTTGCTCCTGTGTAATTTTCAGGTAATCGGATACCCCTATTTCCTGGCCAATGTAGCGCTCAAATTCGGTGAAACTGTTAATAGTGACTTTACTCATGATGAAAAGGGTATGGCATGAGTAAATATACAGGTTAACCCTTTTCGCTGAAAGAAGTTGTCAGGCAGCGGTATTGAATTCTTCGTCTGTTGTGGGTTGCACTTGTGAAGAAGCGGTAAATTCGTTCAAATCGGTAAAGAACCTGAGCCGGTATTTCCAGATAAGCTTTCCCCCGATTGCCTGCTTATAGTTACGTATGTCAATTGATTCATCCACCCACAGCATACCGTGGTTTTCCGACAGGGAGTTGTCAAACAGGTAGCCGGGCATAAACGGCAGTTCAGACCGGTCCAGGGCGTCCAATACCTGCTTCTGGAAACAATCGCGCCCTACAATATACAGCGGTACCCAATTTCTCTTCTTTCTTTTCATTTGCTTTTAGTACTGATTCGGTTTAAAAATTTTGTATAGCAAGAAAGTACAGAACAATCTTTTTCTTTACAGCACTGTTGCCGTTCAAATTTTGGTTGTTCCAGCCCCCCTTCATTTCAAAAAATATCAGCACACAGCAATGTACGGAATAAAAACGATGAGGTTACACATCTCGCAACGTGCTTTCATTTATTTAGTTTTACTTCATGGAGTTAATCTACCCGGTACTTGATGTTTTGCCTGATCTCCGGTTGCAATTGCAAAAGCATCAGGTGTTAATACTTCAGGCTCCCCCTGGAGCTGGCAAGTCCACCATCGTGCCGCTTCGCCTCATCCACGAACCCTGGCTAACCGAAAAAAAAATCATTATGCTTGAGCCGCGCAGGCTTGCTGCACGCTCAGTGGCTATGCGCATGGCGTCCCTGCTGGGCGAAGAAATAGGGCAAAAGGTGGGGTACCGTATCCGGTTCGAAAGCAGGGTGAGTAAAAGAACGATTATTGAGGTTGTCACGGAAGGGATCCTCACCCGCATGCTGCAAACCGACAACGCGCTTACCGATGTAGGCCTGGTTATTTTTGATGAATTTCATGAGCGCAGCCTGCAGGCCGACATGGCACTTGCGCTTTGCCTGCAGATACAAAGTATTCTCCGACCGGATTTACGTTTGCTGATCATGTCGGCTACAGTAGATGCCGGGGCTTTATCTGCTCAGTTAGGCAATGCCCCGGTAATCAGCAGTTCAGGAAAATCTTTCCCGGTTGAACGCGTATACCTGGGCGATGACCCG
>JAGUUF010000010.1 GCA_020063545.1 Cytophagales bacterium | reverse complement strand
TCCAGGTCCAGTAAACGTTTTGAAATAGGCCGGTTTAACTGTATGAGGATACCTGCGAAGGGGAGCGTTTCATTGCCCGGAAACAGGCTTACCATTTGCACAGCATGCCCGGCCTGCACCAACTGGCTGCTTAGCTGGCAAGCAAATATCTCCGCTCCGCGAAGTTGTGGTTTCTGTATAAGCTGGAGGATTTTCAAGATGCTTTAACCCTGGCCACAACATATAATGTATTCCATGCTACCCGGTCGGGCAACAGCAGCGCACGCAACGACAGCAGCGCTTTTCTAAGCCAATTGAATGTTTCATGCTTTAAATAACCAATCTCCATTACCTCAAAATCCTTTCTTTCCAACAGGGTTGTTATGGTGGTTTCACAAAACCAACATGTATGCTCTGCATTTACACGCAAGCCGCCCGTGGAGGCGTAAAGAAAATTACTGATGCGAAGGGCGTTAGGGGTAGTTATCAACAATAGGCCGTCAGGAGTTAAATGCCTTTTTACCGATTCCAGAAATCCACCCGGGTTATCGAGGTGCTCAATCAACTCTCCGGCATGAACCAGGTTAAACTTCGCATTAAGATTAAAGTCCTGGGCGTTACCCTGTTCGATGGCGTACCCCATTTTACGGATTTCATCAACACTGGCCATGTCCAGATCAAGGCCATACACGGATTTGGCCACCGACTTTATATGCTTATGCATCCAATCTTCTTTTTGGTACCCTACGGCACAGCCAATATCCAGTACATCCTTTCCGTCAAAGAAATTTCTGAGTTGCTTAAACCGGGTTGATTTTGTGCTTTTAACCCAACTGGGCTGAAGGATTGATGTTGGCATAGGTATTTACTCGGTTCAAAATTACTTACTTCTTTACTGTTGCCTGCTTTTTGCCTGCCAGATTTCTCAAAAGCCTGAAAACCCTGCGAATTGTTTTTATGGTTACCCATTCCGTTCGGCCTAGCAAGCCGGGAACCAACTCCCTGAATGGATCGGAGTAAAATCCCTCCAAAAGGATTTTTCGGTAGTACCCCTGCGCATATTCCGGTTTGCCGATTCGGGCATAGTATTGCCATAGCCAGAAATAGGACAGCAGCAACGTCATTTTCTTTTTATCGTCTTGTTGCAACGACCACGAGCCGCCCGTATGCATACGGTAAGCAGAGGGTTTAATGTCGTCAAGAAACTTTGCTTTACCATAATTTCCTAAAAGCGAGCATAAGAAGTTATCACCTGTAGGAGACTTGTAAAACTCCTGCGGAAATTCGGCAATAACATTCCGGTAGCAGAGCGAAAGTGTTGACATTACCCGGCCCATAATTAACTCGTCTTGTGTCAGGTCCCGGTTATGTACAAATGAGTTTTTGGAACTGCGTAACTCCTTACCGTCAGCGTCTACCACCTTAACCGGGTGAAAGCAGGCTACATATTCAGGGTTAGCTTCCAGAAAATCAACTTGCTTCTGGAGCTTAAACGGGTCAGTCCAATAGTCATCTCCTTCGCATAATGTAATGTACCTGGACTTAGGCATGGTTACCAAATCTATCCAGTTTAACATAGCGCCTTTGTTGGCAGGCTGGAGAAGTAATGTAATCTTATCAGGGTCTTTAGCTTGGTATTCCTTTAGTATCTCTTGCGTCCCATCGGTCGAACAATCATCGGCAACAATGATACCCCATGGAAAATCTGTTTGCTGCATCAGCATACCTTCAATTGACTGACGGACATACTTAACCTGGTTATAGGTAATAAGACAGGCGGTAACCAGTGACTGATTCATAAATTAGTCACCCTTCTCGCAGAGTAAAAAAATACTTGAGCACAGGTCGGGATAAACCTGTCCCAGTTGGTAACAACCCTCAAGGTACTCTTTTGAAATAATATCCGTGTTTAACAACCGGTCCCACTGAAAATTTGCCAATGCTTTAAAAAAAATACCCGATCGGTAAACAACCCGTAATCCGGCTGCTCTTGCATCACGCTCCAGCGTATCAAGGGTATAGGTTATGCGATGACCATGTTCTCTTTCGGCTGGCGTTATTGCACTGTTGTGCGAAATAAGGCCCATTTTCACCGCAATTTGCCGCGATGGGGCATTTGCATTTGGGCAAACCAGGAAAAATCTGCCGGTATCCGACAGCCATTCGCGATTGATTCGGCTCATTACACCCACCGGATCGTCAAGATGCTCCAGAACATGAGTTAAAACAATGTTTTCATACCTGACCGGCAGGGTGACCTCCTCGAACAGGGCATGAACTAATTTTACTTTATCACCGAATTCTTTTTTGGCATGACTTATTGCTTCACCGGATGCTTCGACACAGGTGATATCAGAAAAAAACGGTAACAACCTCCGGGTAAAATCGCCTTTAAAACTGCCTAATTCAAGCACGTTACCCGGTTTAAAAAAGGGTTGAAACGAGCGTACCATAAACGGATGCATCACATCAAAATCGAAGTTGTACGCATACCGGTGCTCTTTTGTATCCTTTATTTCCTTGTCGTAATCACGTTTAGTCGGCTGCATCAATCACCTGTATTTAATTTCAAGGCCCAATTTATACGTTTCAACTGTTGTTTCCTCCATTATTTTAAAACCAAGGCTTTTATATAAACCCAGTGCCGCATGGTTCGTTCCGGATACCTCAAGGTGCACGTGTTCAAAGGAGAGTTTGACCGCCCTTTCAATGCTTTGCAAAACAAGCTGTTTGGCTAATCCTTTGCCCATGTGTTCCCGCTCAACACTTACATTAGTAATGTAGGCAATTTTACGGGCACTGTCATTCAGGTAAATAGCTACCAGTCCGACCAATTTATCATTAAACCAGCACTCAAATCTATCGGCCGCCTGTATGATTTTGTCGCTATACCGATTAAGGTCAACCCGCGTAGTTAATTGGGGAACAAACAATGGATTACAGTTTACAAGATGAGTGTACACCTGCTCCCTGCTTGCACTATTTTCCGTAAACCGGTATGCCATACCTGTTAATTAATCCTCTTCTAACAAAGCAAGCCCAAAGCCGTACTTTCCAAACTCGTTGCCATTATAAAGCAGGTAAATGTTACCTTTCCATTCAAACAGGTTAGGATAGCACATCATTTCAGAATCCCAATCATTACCACTAACCGGTAAGCCGAGTGCGCCATCATCGCGGATCCAGTTAATCATGTCAGCTGAACGGGCATACCCCAGCCGGTAAGATTTTGTTTTATCGGTTCTGAAACCCCTGATATGCCTGAAACAAAATACCATGTGATAATATCCATTATGCCAGATAACCGTTGGCAGCGCCTGGCACTCGTCTTCATTAATTACATCCTGTATTATTGCCCTGCTCTCACGGGTAAAATTAATCCCATCATCGGAAACGGCATGCCCTATTTTGTAAACGCGCTCTGCAGGTTCTGCCGCATCAAATTGAACCCATTTAGTACCATATATATACCACATGTGGTACCGGTTTTCGTACTTCCGTACAAATGAATCGCCAACAAGAAAAGGTTCATCAAGAGAAGCACTGAGTATAGGCCCATCGCCATACCGCTGAAACGTAAGGCCGTTGTCAGTGCTGATGGCCAGCCCGGTTGACGTTTCAACGGATACACTTACGCGCCTGCTCCAGCCACACGTATAGGCCAGGATGCGCTGCTCATCCCATAACGGACTAAACGGAAAAATACCATGCTCATCAAACGTGCCGAGTTTGCCTGGCTCCAAAACAGGCTCCCGGCTGATCTCGAGGATTTCACTAAACGCTTCGTCAAAATCCACAAACAAAACATGGCTTACGAATTTCGCGTGTTGGTCCAGCTTACGGATGGAAAAATATACTCGAACCCTGTCTTTCAGGGGTAATGCCTGTGGCGATTGGGCATAACCTGCATAGCTGCTTAACGCAGGGTGTTCAAATGGATTAAAAATTTTACCGATTTTTTTCCACTTCATAGCTACAACTGTCCTTCTAGCCGCGCCAGTCCAAAACCATAACGCCCTACCTGGTTACCCAGGTAAAGCATATAGATGTTACCATCCAATTCAAAAACGTGTGGATAGCTGATCATTTCAGCGTCCCATCCATCCTCCGAAACATCAATCCCAGCTTTGCTGTCATCGCGCTTCCAGGTAACCGAATCATCAGAAACGGCATAGCCAATCCTGTACCCCCCGGACTTTGATCGGTAATTCAAACTGTAGCGATAGCAAAAAAACATATGATACCTGCCGTTGTAAAAGAACACATCCGGGCTGGCCTGGCACTCGTCTGCTTCAAGGCGCACATCGATCAGGTCCTTATTGTGCTTTTGCCAGGTAAGCCCATCAGCAGAAGTGGCCATTCTTATCCGGTAAACCGGCTCGGGCCGGCCATCTGCAGGAATCCATTTTTTACCTGCTATATAATAGAGTACCCATTGCCTACCGAAGCGCCTTATTTTTGGACCACTCAAAATAAAAGGCTCGTCAGGTGAATATGATAACACCGGTCCTTTCCCAATCCTTGCAAACGTTTTACCATTATCCGTACTCCGCGCAACACCAATGGCAACATTAAAGGGAACCGACTCGCAGCGTGTCCAGCCCCCATAGTATGCAAGTATGTGATCATGATTTCGAATTACCGAAACCGGGTAGGTGCCAAATTCATCAAAGGCACCCTTCTCTCCCAGCATCAGAATCGGATGGGCAGCAAGGTTAACAATCTGGAAAAGGTTATCGCGCTTTAAATCAACGTATGCCGAATAACTAACATACCTTCCATATTCATCAGCAGGTGGCCGGCATGAAAAATACACACGCACAAAATCATCAAACAACAGAACACTCGGGGCCTGGGCAAATTCAGATAACCAGTTAACTCCCTGCACTTCCTGCGGATTAAATACACGCCCTAACTTTACCCACCGAAACATATCATTAACTAAGGGAAAATTGTACCAGGTATTCCCGAATCCGCTCAACCGGGTTAAACATCATCACATCAATAATTGACAGGGACGGAACAAACTCACCCTGAAACTGACTGTATGTTATCGGGTTGGCCTTCAAAAATTGCAGGTCAATTCCTTCTTCAGCAAAACGATCGCGGCCATACAACTCAACCCCACCAATCGGATTGATGTACTCTGAGGCATTGCATGCTTTACACAATGCCAATACCTTATCCTGCGCCTTCAGGTTGTGATCAATGGCAACCTGCGATGAGATGCGCATAGGGGTAACTATGCCAAGGTAAGACCTTACCTGATTCAGCGAATGCAAGATAAACCGGAACAGGTTTCGCTCATCAACATCCAGGCAGGCTTCCACCACTGAAATTACAGGATTAAAAAACGGAGCTTTTCGATAAGCCTCCGCTATGCGATTATAGAGCTTCTTCTTCTCAACCGGCCAGGTTTCGGCCAGGTACCGATCGCAAACAGGCAGGTAATCGGAATCTTTTTTTACAGGAAGGCTGATGTAGGCTGCTGCGTTATTTACAAGAATCCGGTTTCTGTGAATCCAGCCCTTGCGGCTAAACTCAATGTTATCATATACAACAAACTCATCCACTGCATGCATGAGTTGGAAATATCCGATGTACGGAAAAAAATAGGGCTGCATAATAGCCAGTTTCATGGCATCTGTTAAACTGTAGTAAGTATTATTTCCGAAATTTTATCAATTTCAGCATTGGTGAGAGAATGAAACAGCGGCAGGCAAATAACGCGACTGCTGACGGATTCCGTAACGGTAAGCACACCGGTTGCATACAGCCTTACCCGATTTAATGCAGGATAGAAATACCTGCGTGGAAAGATTTTATTTGCATTTAACTTGCTTACCACCTGTAGTGTCGCTTGCTCATTATTCAAAACAAGCGGATAATAGGCATAATTAAACGTTGCATACCTGTTTACTGTCAGCGCCTGGGCCTTTGCCGGCTTAAGCAGGTCATCATACCTTAACCATTGCTGCTTTCTTTTATCCAAAACAGAAGTTATGTGGTTAAGATTGGCCAGCCCCATGGCTGCGTGGAACTCAGAGTTCTTGCCATTGATGCCCACCTCGGCAAAATCTTCCGGCCCGTTATGGCCGAAGTTGCGCATGAAATCAAGTCTGGCCATCAACTTTTCATCACGACTGAAAACAGCTCCGCCTTCAATGGTATGAAATAACTTGGTGGCATGAAAACTGGTAGTACTGATATCGCCATAAGCAAAAACGGAACTGCCCTTATACCGTGTTCCAAAGCAATGGGCTGCATCGTAAATCACTTTCAGGTTGTGCTTTTTTGCAATCCCCTCAATCGCTTCAATATCGCACGGGTTTCCATACACATGCGTAGCCAGGATAGCCGAAGTGTTGGTAGTAATGGCCGGCTCAATCAGGGCCGGATTAATATTCAAGGTATCCGGATCAATATCAACAAACACCGGGGTGCATCCTTCCCATACAATGCTGCTGGTTGTGGCTACATAACTGAAGGGGGTGGTAATAATTTCTCCCTTCAACCCAAGAGCCTTTATGGCCAGCTGCAAGGCAATGGTGCCATTACTAACGTACAACATATGCGGCACCTCCAGGTGTGCTTTTAATTTCTGCTCCAGTTCAACCACCAGTGGACCGTTGTTGGTTAGAATGTTCCGCTGCCAAATGCCATCCAGCAGGCGTTCGTATTCTTCACGGGGGGGTAAAAAGGGTTTGGTTACCTGGATCATATCATTTACCTGACTTTAAAATATACAATCGGTTACCTGCTTGCCTCAACACCGGCAACAGGTATTCCATGCTAAACCGGTAGCCGGGTGTTTTGAAGGCAAAATTCAGGGCAATATAGGTACCGGTAAATACAATTCCCGCAAGGATACCGGAAAGCGGAAATGTAAATGCTGGAAGGGCGTGGTACAAAAGCCCATACATACACAGGCCGACACCTGCAAACAGGAGAAAATACAACCCGATAACTTTACACTGGCGCGCAAAGGAAATTTGAAAGGAATAGGTTACCGACCAGTTTGAGAGCAGCCAACCCAAAATTGCCGCAACCACTACTGCATATAAAAAAGGGTTAAAGCCCCAAACAATGGCTACCACCAGCGGCAACAACGCAATTGCTTTACCTGCATTACCAAACCAAAAACTTTCTTTCGATTTTCCACCGGCCCAAAACACGCTTACAATCAGCAAACTTACCGGGTACGTAAACGCCTTAAGCACCAATACCTGGAAGATAAACACGGAGGGTGCCCAATTACTGCCAAACAGCAGGGTTATCAGGTCGCCACCGGCAAAGATGAGGGCGCCACTAAGGCCGAAAGAGGCAAACGCTACAAATTCCAGTAACTTAAAATATACCCCGGTAAACCGCTTAGGGTCATCCTGCAGTTTGCTTAGCAGCGGAAAAGACACCCGGCTGATGCTGGTGGATGAAAATGTGGTAACCAGCGAATTGAGCGACACTGCACGGCTGTAAAAACCGAGTGTGGCGGCACTGAACACCTTACCCACCACAAGCGTATCCAGTTGTGTGGCCAACCGGGTAGTAACATGGTTTAGAAAAACATAAGTGCTGAACCCGCTGAGTTTTTTTACTTCGGCCCAGGAAAATTCCAGGCGGGGTTTCCATTCGGCAACCTGCCACAACAGCAGCGTGCCCAGGGCCGAACCTGTTAAATTCTGTACTACCAATGCATACACACCCCAACCCTGGTATGCAAGCACTACTGCCAGGATGCCGCCCAACAACTGGGCGATAACTGCCCGCACGGTAATTTTTTTAAACTCGAGGTTTTTACGCAAAATGGTTTGCTGCACCAGGTTAAAACTGTTAATAATAAATGCCAGCGACAGATACCTGACCAGCATGGTGATTTGAGGATCATCGTAAAACCGGGCAATGAATGGAGCTAAAAGCCAAAACATGCCAAACAGCAGCAAACCGATTAGTACATTAAAGTAAAAAACAGACGAATACGTGAGTGATGAATTTTCTTTATTCTGGATAAGTGCTGAGGCCAGCCCGAAATCGGCAAATACTTGCGAAATGGTAATGAACACCAGCGCCATGGCCACCAGGCCAAACTCGGCCGGCATCAGCAGCCGGGCAAGAAAAACAGAAACAATAAAAACAACACCCTGTTTGGCAAAAACAGAAAGCATGTCCCACAGGAAAGACTGCGTTGCTTTTTGTTTTAGCTGAGTCATTGGTCAATATTGAGTATTTCTGCAATTCTTCTTAACTCATGTAACCACGTACCCTCTTCGGATATTTTGATAGCATTTTTAACAATACGATCGTGGAGTGATTGATCTTCAAGCAACAAAACCATCTTATCAGCAAGGTCAGTTTCATCGCCTGCACTGTAAAATAGCAAGTCAGTACCATCTTTAAAAAGTGCAGTAAGATCCCCAGCCCTTGGCGCAATGGTGGCACTACCCACCGCCAGATATTCGCGCAACTTCAAAGGTGAATAATGAAACCCGTCAGCTGATGCTGCACTAACTATTGAAATATAAAAGTTAGCAATAAATTGAGGAATAACAGTAAAAGGCTGTTTGCCTGTTAATAAAACAGCATCCGTTAATTTATATTCGTTTATCAATTCTTTGACCCGATCAAATTCCTGCCCTGCCCCTACAAGAACCAAAATAATTTCATTAAACCTTTGCCGAACAATTTTAAATGCTTTTAATACGGTATCCAGTCCATGGAAACTCCTGAAACTACCCGTCCACCCAATTGCTCGCTTGTTAACCAGATTATACTTACGAGCGATGGCCTGACCATCAACAAATTGATTAAAAAGTGAAGAATCTACCCGATTATGGGACACGATTATCTTTTGCGGTGAAACTCCGAGTTGAAGCACCTTTTGCTTTACTTCATCTGAAACACAGGAAACCAAATCTGCGCTTCTTAAGGATTGTGCTTCAAATCTTGTCTCCAGCCACTTACCCCAACCTGGTCTGCTTACACCCCATTTTGCGGCCTCCCAAACAACCGGTGCTTCTACTGACAAAACCAACGGAACGTTGTATTTATCAGCTAATCTTCTTCCTGGTCCGGGAAAAAGATCATGACGCTCCCAAACTAGTGTAATTTTTTTGTCGAGAAATAATTCCTCGCGTTCAATGGGCCAAACTCCTTTCTTTGATTGGTAAAGCCGCAGGTCTTTATATGCCGTAATCAAAAATTCGGGAGCCAATTTTCTAATTAAATTGTTATTCGCGCTATTTGTTTCCGAACCTACATTTCTAGGGAACAGACGAGTTTCGCTGGGTTTAAAAATACCATCTATGGTGCCAACTACTGCCTCACCCCACAATTGCTCACCTGCAGTTGCCCAACCTGAAGAGGTTATCCAACCTGCTTCGTTACCCTGCCATGCAGTGCTTAGCCTTGGAACAATAAAAATTGAAATCTTTTTCACAAGTCTCTATGCGGATGAGGTAAGTATACCGGCCAAAACATCGTCAACCAAGATTCTTTTATTAGAATTCTGGTGTAAAAGTTCTTTAAAAACTGAGTACTCTAAATCAGGATGATGCAAACCCTGTGATTTTATGAATTGCCTAACCTGGTCAGGCGCTTTCATTTCATTTCTATAGCCTTCACCAAAAGGGGTGCGGAAGAAAGTAAAACCGCAAATATACAATTCAGCAAAATTAGTTTGAAGTACGGCATGAAGGGCACAAAACCCGATAGTTGGTGTATAGTTACCTAAGCCGGTAATTATTCTCAAATACATTTTTCTTGGCAAGGAATAGACAGGAGTATGCGCAAGATACTTTTTATAAAAATTGTATATTACCCTATACCCCTTATACTCCGAAATTGGATTTACAATATACCGGATGTTTAATTCGCCATATAGCGTCAGATCTAATCGACCTCCTCCACTCTTTTCATTTTCAAAAAAACTATGAAATAAAATATCCGTTTTTGAGCCAATATCTTTTTTCCAGGTACCACCTTTTAATAATAATGGGGCCTTATTTATTCTGATTACAATATCAAATTCATCAATGTATGAACCTTTACCGGTATTAAAAGCAGAATCGGCAGCACCGACAATTGCAATTCGTTTACCGGCCAGAAGCTTCTCCAAATTGATTGTCCGCCTGTACACAAAAAAGAGCACAAGGCCGTATGCAAAGCATATCGTCTTTTTTAACAGGCTTCTCACTAAACTAATACCTTGCATTCACTGCTTTAAAAAATCTTTCCGGATTGCCATGGTGTTGATGCGATCATGCGTCCATGCATATCCGTTAGAATCAAGTAAGGCATACAACGCATCTAACTGATCCTGTGAATAATTCTGAACAAGTTGCGCATTTTCAAATACGATAAAAGGAGGATTTATCCCTTCCTTAAGCGCCATTTTCACTATTTCACCATCATATCCCTCGGTATCTATCAACAGGATATCAATTTTCTGAATCCTGTAATTTTCTATAACTGTTCTCAAAGTCAGGCAAACGGTTTGCTCAGCTTGAATTTCATTATCACGAATGCCATGCCTCAACAAGTGCTCCTTATAAAACGATGCAAGTTGGCGGGCCCAGCCATTGTCTTTCCACCGGCCTTCATTTTTAATTGTATAGAGAATCCTGCTCTGATTCGTATCAGCAATAGCCGCGTGTATCAGCGTTGCGTTCTTTGTGCCGGAATAAAAC
>JAGUUF010000159.1 GCA_020063545.1 Cytophagales bacterium | reverse complement strand
CTTGAAACAGCTATGACCAAATACCGCTCAAATTCTAACTGACTCTTTCCATAGCGACTTTCTACAACTGCCAACTTCCTTTTCAATACTTCGGCTAAAAAATTTCCGTCTCCACAGGCTGGTTCTAGAAATCGGGAGTCAATTCTTTCAGTTTCTTGCTTTACCATGTCGAGCATGGCATTTACTTCACGGTCTGCTGTAAATACCTCACCGTGGTCAGCTACTCGCTTCTTTGATTTGACTTGTCCTTTTTCTTCTAATTCTTCCACTTGTGTCATTTCTGCAAAATCATTTACATTCAAATCATCCTTTCTGCTTTAGCCCAAAAGCTTGCATTGGTGAATCACTTTGGTAAGGAACTTTTCCCGATGGAACAACTTTGCTTGCTTTGTCCAAATGAGCTTCTTGGTCATCAAAGAAAATGTGAGCACCGAATGCTTTTAATACTTTATCCTTGTCTATGCCACCAAGAAAATAAGCCTCATCAACATATACACCCCATTTTCTAAGTGTCTTGATTACTCGCATGTGTGACGGAGCATTTCTTGCGGTAACAATGGCAAGCCTCAATGGAGATAATTCTATTCTAGTTGGTAAATGCTCTTGGATTTTGGAAAGTTTAATAAGAAGCTTTGCAAATGGGCCTTCATTTAATGGCTCATTCTCGTGTTCCATTTCATATTTATGAAATGCTTCCATGCCCTCAGTTTTGTATCGTAATTCAGACTCATCAGAGAAGAGAACTGCATCTGCATCAAATGCAATTTTAACCCTGCTATCTTTTGGGTTAAAGTCTTTTGGGGGTTCGTAAATGAAAGCTGCGGCACAGTTTTTTGAATCAATAACTGACTGGATGTCTTTTATGTCCTTACTTAAAAAAAGGTCTATGTCGAATGCGTCCATATAAGGAGCTAAAGGTTCTCCACCACTAAATGCCATTCTTGTAATCTCAAGACCATGCTTGCGTAGTGAGTTCATTGCACGTACTCCAGTCTCTGGACTATTTTTTGACATTACCACAATCTCAACAATTCTCTTGTTTGCCTTGTTGTTTAGCTCAAGAAGACTTTTGACTAAGAAGAATGCAGTACCTGGCTCTAAATCAACATCTTCATTTTCTTGCTGGTACTTCCTATAACCCTCAATACCCTTTTCCTCAAATATTTTGTTTTCGGCTTCTAGATTAAATAGAGCTCGGGATGAAACCCCAACAACCAAAATTTCTGACAAGTCTAAAGGCATAAGTCAAGTTTAAACAAATTTAAGCGTTTTGAGTTAAGAAACTCGGTTTTAGGGCGTGTCGGGGATTTGGCTCTTGCCATAGCTTTGGTGTAGCGGTGGGTTTGCGCGGCTATGGCATGTGCCAAATGCGCGGGGACTTTCGGAGGAGAATCTCTTTAAAAATGCGAAGGGTCGGCTGTATTGTTTTTTAACCTGTCCCAAGTTTTATTTTTTTCAAAGTCCGAGTTGTCACCGAGCCGCTAAATTGTCCACGTGGGAAAGTTTTATTGGTAGGTTGTCAGCCGTTTTGTTTGAAAACTAATTTGTCCCGACCCTATGGCTGGCAACGTCTGGGTTTGTGCAATTGCATATATTTCATTTATAAAATTAGTTAATTACTTATTTGGAAATCAAGGCCTTTTTATGAAAAAAGTCACCTTTTTAGCCTGTATGCTCACTTTTCAATGCTTTGGCCAGTTGGCAGGGGTGCAGTTGGTTTCCGTTGAAATCAAGTCGTCCTTCCGCGCCCTTTCGGTTGTTAATGATAACGTGGCGTGGGTGGCGGGCAGCAACGGATATGTTGGCTGCACCAACGATGGGGGCACTTCCTGGAAATTTGGGCAGGTTAAAAATTTTGAGAAGCTTGATTTCCGATCGCTGTATGCGTTCAATCAGCAGAAAGCCATCATCGCCAATGCCGGCTCACCGGCTTATATTTTATACACCAACGATGGCGGTAAAAACTGGAAACAGGTGTATTCCAATACCCATGCCGATGCATTTATTGATGGTGTTGATTTTTGGAATGAAAAGGAGGGCCTGCTCTATGGCGACCCGATAGATGGCCGCATGCTGTTGTTGCGTACCACCGATGGCGGCAAGTCGTGGAAACCTTTGCCTCAGGCCCCGCTGCCTGAAAAGGGCGAAGCATCTTTTGCCGCCAGCGGCACGGGCATCCGTTGTTTCAATACCTCCGAAGCGGTAATGGCTACTGGCGGAACGGTATCGCGGTTGTGGTATTCGGCTGACAAAGGCGAAACATGGAGGCCCATATACGTACCTGTGCTTCAGGGTGCGGGCAGTACCGGAATTTTTTCTGTCGGCATACGGGATGCAACCTGGGTGGTGGTTGGAGGCGATTATCAGCAGCCAGAGCAAACGGATAAGCATGTTTTTTTCAGTACCGATGCCGGCAACACCTGGCAAGTGCCCGAACTGCCAACACGGGGCTATCGCGAATGTGTAGAGCACGTAACAGGTGCCACCTGGATTACCGTAGGGCCAACCGGTGCCGATGTTTCAACCGATAATGGTAAAACCTGGGCAACATTTTCGGATGAACAGGGATTTCATACCGCGCGCAAAGCCCGCAAAGGTTCGCGGGTATTGATGACCGGCAACAGTAAACTAAGCCTTGTTAATCTAAAACCCGATTAAGCTGAAGGTTGTGGATTAATCCGTGAAAGCAAAACCTACTTTATCGTTGATTTATTAAACGTAAGCAACGGCACGGTGGTATTAAATGCCTGTTTGCGTGTTACTCCTTTGCCAAAGAATTTTTCGTAGGCGCTCAGCTTGTGCGTAAACATGGCCAGCAACTGCGGTTTTTGTTTGGCAACAAACGCATTCACACCTGCCGTAATGTTTTCATTTTTCACAAAGCTGAAGGTTAACTTTTTATACTTGCTTACCTTGATTAAGTTTTTAGTGAACTTCTCAGCATTAAACTTTTTATCGGGTGTGGCCGGGGTTACGTGTACCACGCTTACCGAGGCCGTGAATAAGGCTGCAAGCATGGTAACGGTTTTTATTTCCTCATCGAGGTTAACCATGTCGGTGGCGTACACAATTTTTTTAATGGGTTTAAATGCGGCATCGGCCGGTACGGCAACTACCGGCACGAGGCTGGTATTAATCATAGAGGCGGCATTGCTACCCAT
>JAGUUF010000034.1 GCA_020063545.1 Cytophagales bacterium | reverse complement strand
TATTAAACCCCTTAACCATGCCGGTAAAAATAGGCATCACAGGAGGAATCGGGTCAGGCAAAAGCCTGGTGTGCCGCATCTTTAACGCGCTGGGGGTGCCCGTTTACGATGCCGACAGCCGTGCGAAATCCGTAATGACCTCCGATGGAATACTGGCCTCGGCCATTAAGAAAGAATTCGGAAGTTTGTCGTACCGGGATGACGGAAGCCTCAACAACGAGTACCTGGCGAAAGCTGTTTTCGGCAATGCCGAAAGGTTGGCCGTGTTGAACAGCCTGGTGCATCCTGCGGTTGGTGCCGACTATGAACGGTGGGTTGGGCAGCATCAGGGTAGCCGGTATATCATTAAAGAAGCAGCCTTGTTGTTTGAAGCCGGATCCTACAGCATGCTGGATAAGGTGGTGGTGGTTTATGCTCCTGAAGAACTGAGGATTAAACGGGTAATGCAGCGCGATAAAAACCGGAGCAGGCAGCAAATCATAAACATTATGGCCAGCCAGCTAACCGATGAAGAGAAACGAAAACGTGCCGATTTTGTTATTGTGAACGATGAGACACAATTGGTAATCCCACAGGTACTGAGGCTTGATGCGTTGTTCCGGAAGATGAAAACATTGTAGATGTCCTAAGCAGGTTAATGAAAAAGAAAATACTTACCGTTGTTATTGTGCTGGCCATTATTTTTCTGGTGGCGCTCCCTAAACTGAATTTGTTTAGTGAAAAGGAAAAGACCCCCCAGGCGGGCGGCCCCGGTGCCGGCCCAATGGCCCTGCAGGTTAACGCGCTGGTAGTAAAGCCCGAAAAACTGGATAATAAATTGGTGTTTACCGGCTCGGTATTGCCCAACGAGTCGCTCGAGTTGCGTGTCGAGTCATCCGGGAAGATTTCGAAAATCCTGTTTGACGAAGGAAAGCCTGTTAAAAAAGGACAACTGCTGCTCGAAATAAACGATGACGAACTGGTAGCCCAACTTCAAAAGCAGCGGTATAACCAGAAGCTTAACCAAGATAATGAATACCGCCAGCGTAAACTCCTGGAGAAGGACGCCATAAGCCAGGAAGAGTACGACAATGCCCTTAACCGGCTCAACACTACCATTGCCGACATCAAATTGCTTGAGGCCCAACTTGCAAAAACCCGTATCATCGCCCCGTTTGATGGCGTCATCGGGTTGCGGTTTGTAAGCGAAGGTGCGTATGTCAATTCAAACACCACGGTGGCAACCTTGTATAGCCTTTCTCCGGCCAAAATTGATTTCAGCGTGCCGGGGCGGTACAGCACCCAGGTACGGAGCGGAAAGAAAATCAGGTTCACTATTGAAAATGATCCGCGCGTGCTGGAAGGCGAAGTATATGCTGTTGAACCCCAAATAGATTTGAACACCCGAACGCTGAAAGTACGCGCATTGGCCGATAACCCCGAAGGGTTGTTGCTGCCCGGCCAGTTTGTGCGGGTAGAACTGATCCTGGAGACAATCGAAAACGCGTTGATGGTTCCATCAGAAGCGCTGGTGCCCGAAATGCAGGGACACAAGGTTTTTGTTGTTGCTTCCGGTAAGGCCAAAGAAACAAAAGTTGAAATCGGTTTACGAACCGACCGGTACGTTGAAATTGTTAACGGACTGAGCGAAGGCGATACGTTAATTACCACGGGCATCCTGCAGCTGCGGCAGGGCCTGCCTGTACAACTGAATCTGATAAATCAATAACCCAACAATCGTGGCAAGTTTATCAACCATAAGCATTAACCGACCGGTACTTTCCATTGTAATGTCGCTGGTCATTATCCTGTTCGGGTTGATCGGCTTCTCTTACCTGGGTGTACGGGAGTTCCCCAGTGTTGACCCACCCGTTATTTCGGTGTCCACAACCTATGTCGGGGCCAATGCCGATATCATCGAATCGCAGATTACCGAGCCGCTGGAAGAAGCCATCAACGGCATCCAGGGTATTAAGATGATAACGTCTACCAGCCGCGAGGGCCGGAGCAATATTTCGGTAGAGTTTGAACTTGGAATAGACCTGGAAGCAGCTGCCAACGATGTACGCAATAAAGTTTCAGGCGCCCTTAACCGGCTGCCGCCCGATGTAAACCCGCCAGTTGTAGAGAAAGCTGATGCGGACTCGAGCCCCATCATGTTTTTAACGGTGATGAGCGATAAGCGCGACCCGCTTGAACTTTCGCGGATTACCGAGAATATTTTTAAGGAAAGACTGCAAACCATACCGGGTATCAGTTCGGTACAGATCTGGGGGCAGAAACGGTACTCCATGCGCTTGTGGATGGATCCCATAAAACTGGCCTCGCTTAAACTTGCGCCTTCCGATGTATTGCAGGCGGTTAACCGCGAAAACGTAGAACTTCCATCGGGCCGGGTTGAAGGCCAGGCCACGGAATTGACCGTGCGAACCATGGGCCGCCTTACTACCGTGGAGGACTTCGACAACCTGATTATTAAAGAAAGCGGTGACCAGGTGGTGCGGTTGCGCGATGTGGGGTATGCCCAACTGTATCCCGAAAACGAGCGCACCATTTTGCGCAGAGACGGGGTGCCCGGTGTGGCGCTGGCCGTTGTGGCCCAGCCCGGTGCCAACAACATTGATATTGCACAGCGCCTCTACCAGAAACTTGATCAGATAAAGCGGGATTTGCCTGCCGACATCACGTACCAGATGAGCTACGACTCAACCAAGTACATCCTGGCATCAATTGCCGAAGTGCAGGAAACTATCCTCATTGCCTTTATCCTTGTACTCTCCATCATTTTTATTTTCCTGCGCGACTGGCGCACAACGTTAATTCCGGTCGTTACCATTCCCATATCGCTTATTGGTGCATTCTTCGTTATGTACCTGCTGGGGTTCACCATTAATGTGTTAACCCTGCTGGGTATTGTGCTGGCTATCGGGCTGGTGGTGGATGATGCTATTGTTGTACTGGAAAACATTTATACGAAAGTGGAAGAAGGCGAAGATCCGGTAACGGCAGCCAAGCGCGGCTCAACCGAGATCTATTTTGCCGTTATCTCTACCACGGTGGCAGTGGTTGCTGTTTTTCTTCCGGTTATCTTCCTGCAAGGGTTAACCGGTAAGTTGTTCCGTGAATTCGGTTTGGTGGTGGCCAGTGCGGTAGTTATCTCCTCTTTTGTTTCACTTACGCTCACCCCGATGATGAGTTCCAAACTGCTCAAAAAGCGGGAGAAACAAACCTGGCTGTATGTGGCCACTGAGCCGTTCTTCAACTGGCTTACTACGGGGTACAGCAGCGCACTAAAATCGTTCATGAAATTGAGGTGGCTTGCATTTGTTATCATCGCTATTGCCGGTGGATTGATATACTATTTCGGTTCTATCCTTCCTTCTGAACTTGCCCCGATGGAAGACCGCAGCGAGTTCCGCCTGCAGGCACAAGCGCCCGAGGGGGCCACGTTTGAGTACATGGACAGCTACGTGCGCGAGCTCACCGCCTTTGTGCAGCAGGAAGTGCCCGAGCACCAGGGGTTGGTAAGTGTTACGGCCCCGGGCTTTGGCGGTTCGGGCGTTAATTCCGGTTTCGTTCGGGTTATTCTGAAAGACCCTGTTGAACGAACCCGCAGCCAACAGGCAATTGTTGACGAGGTAACCAAAAAGGTTCGTAAGTACAGTGGCGTGCGCACCTTTGTAACCCAGGCCCAGACCATTGGTGACAGGCGCGGAGGATTTCCGGTGCAGTTTGTAATTCAGGCGGCTGAGCTGGAAAAACTTAAAGCTGTGCTTCCTGAATTTATGGCCAAGGCAAGTGCCAGCCCGAAATTTGCTTTTGTTGATCTGGATTTGAAATTCAACAAGCCCGAGATCAACATTAACATTAACCGTGAAAAAGCCCGCAACCTGGGAGTTAACATTATTGACATTGCGCAGACCTTGCAACTTGGCCTGAGCGGCTCACGCTTCGGGTATTTTATTATGGATGGAAAGCAATACCAGATTATCGGCCAGGTTGAACGCGCCAACCGTGATGAACCGCTCGATCTGAAAACGCTTTATGTAAAAAACAGGCGCGGAGAACTGGTGCAGCTCGATAACCTGGTAACCATGCAGGAGAGCAGCAACCCGCCCCAGCTTTACCGCTTTAACCGGTATTCATCGGCCAAAGTAAGTGCGCAACTGGCCAATGGCGTGGCGCTGGGCGAAGGCATTAAAGAAATGGAACGCATTGCCGCTGAGGTGCTGGATGAAACCTACACCACCAGCCTGGATGGCGCCAGTCGCCAGTTTGTAGAAAGTTCGTCAACCATTTACCAGGCCTTTTTCATTGCCCTGGCCATTATTTACCTGGTGCTGGCCGGTCAGTTCGAAAGTTTTAAAGATCCCTTCATCATTATGTTCACGGTGCCGCTTGCCCTGGCCGGTGCGTTGTTATCGCTGTGGTATTTCAATCAAACCCTCAACATCTTCAGCCAGATCGGCATTATTGCGCTAGTCGGGATCGTTACCAAGAACGGCATTCTGATCGTGGAGTT
>JAGUUF010000234.1 GCA_020063545.1 Cytophagales bacterium | reverse complement strand
CTTCCGTGACTTATACGAACCGCACATTAAACCTGTTGACGGGTTGCTTAACTTCCTTCACGAATTGTACACAGAAAAAATTCCGTGTGCCATAGCCACATCTGCGCCTCCTGCCAATGTTGAGTTTGTGCTGAGGCATATACCCATACGAAATTTTTTTACGGTAATACTGGATGAGCGATCGGTTACCCGTGGCAAACCCGATCCGGAAATTTACCTGAATACAGCACAGGCACTCGGGTTAACGCCTAATCAGTGTGTGGTATTAGAAGACTCATTATCAGGTGTGGCTTCCGCAAAGGCTGCCGGCTGCCGGGTAATTGGCATTACCACCACGCATACTGCTAACGAGTTAAAAGAAGCAGACCTTGCCGTACGCAACTTCACCGGCTTAACCCCGGCCGGTGTGGTGAACGTATCACAAGGTCTGCAGTAACCGGCTGTCAGCCGAGTTTTTCCAGCACGTCCATTACTTCGCGCACGGCCTTGCGGCTCGATTCAAGCAGCGCTTTTTCTTCCGTATTCAGGTCAAGTTCAATGATGCGTTCAATTCCGTTCTTTCCAAGAATAACCGGTACGCCCAGGTAGCAGTCATTAATGCCATATTCGCCCTCAAGTTTTACGCATACCGGGAACACCCTGCGCTGGTCGCGCACAATAGCTTCAACCATCTGGGCGGCAGCCGACCCGGGTGCGTACCAGGCCGATGTACCCATCAGTTTCACCAGTTCGCCACCGCCTACCTTGGTTCGTTCCAGAATGGCATTAAGCTTATCCCGATCGATAAGTTCCGTAACCGGGATACCGGCAACGGTGGTGTAGCGCGGAAGCGGTACCATGGTATCGCCATGGCCGCCCAGCAGCATGGCCTGGATGTCTTTCGGTGAAATGTTCAGTGCTTCCGCCAGGAAGGCCCGGTAACGGGCCGTGTCCAGAATGCCGGCCATACCAAACACTTTGGTGCGCGGCAGTTTGGAGGTGAGGTGCGCCTGGTAGGTCATCACGTCAAGCGGGTTGCTTACCACAATAATGATGGCGCCCGGAGAATGTTTAATAATGTTTTCGGTTACCGATTTTACAATGCCGGCATTGGTGCCGATAAGGTCATCGCGGCTCATGCCGGGTTTGCGGGGCAGGCCGGAGGTGATAACCACCACATCGGATTTTGCCGTTTTTGAATAATCGTTCGTTGAACCGATGGTCCGCGTATCGTACAGGTCTATGGGGGCCTTTTGCCAGATGTCGAGCGACTTGCCTTCGGCAAGGCCCTCTTTAATGTCAACCACAACAACTTCGTTCGCGATTTCGCGGTAAGCCAATACATCGGCACAGGTAGCGCCAACATTGCCGGCACCAACTACAGTAACTTTCATATCAGGTTAGGTTTAATTTTAAAAACGATCATGAAGGGGATGCTTTAAAAGCCTGCCAATTTATTAATCGGGGTGGCAAAGAAAAAGGATATTAAACAAAATGTAGATGCAGGGTAAACTGCAACGCCTGTTTTGTTGCGGGGGTAACCTTAAACCGGTTATCGATGCGGTAGCCCGCCACCCAGATAATCTGGCCGGCCGATTCCAGTACGGTAACGTGCGGTTTGTCCGACAAGGGCACTTTGCTGTCGATCAGGAAGTCACTTACTTTTTTCCGGTGCTCCATGCCGAGCGGGTAAAAGAAATCCCCCGGTTTCCAGGGGCGCCACACCAGTGGGAATTCAAGTAGGTCTTTATCCAGAACGGCAATATCCGGGTCTGCAGGAATGTCGCGGCCGCTAAAAGAGGTGATGGTCATATCCCACGGGCCCAGTGCAGCAGAAGTTTGTGCCGGGGTAATTTCAACGGGATTCCAGAAGTTTTCATGCGGGGTAATGATCAGGGTGGACCGATCCATAACCAACCGGTGGGTAGGGCTGAAAAACTGTTTGCCGGGTTGTGAAGAAATTGCCTGCACCATGTCTTCGCAAACTGCCGGTGTAAAATGGTAATTGCGTAGGAGGTACCACAGCATAAGCGGATCACTGATTTTTTGAAACAGTTCTTTGCGGATGATTACGTTCGGAGGATTGTCCGCAAAAAATTCTTGTGTTAACTGATCAACCGCCAGCCGTTGCAGCGCCTGTCCGGCTTTCAATTTCTCAAGACCTTGCCGGAAGGTTTCTTCCAGTGCCGGGTTTAGCGCCTGAAGTTTAGGTATAACCTGGTGTCGTACGAAATTACGCGGATAATCATCGGTCTGGTTGCTGGCATCTTCGCGCCATGCCAGGTTTTTTTCGTGTGCATACTTTTCAATATCCTTACGGGAAGCAAACAACAACGGGCGGATGATGTTCCGGTTTCTTACCGGAATACCCAGCAGGCCATCGGAAGCCCCGCCATGAACCCAGTTAAGTAAAACTGTTTCAATGGAATCGTTCAGGTGGTGGGCGGTGGCAAGGACAGTGTACCGTTCTTGCTCCAGCAGCTCATTAAACCACGCATACCGCAGTTCACGCGCGGCCATCTGGATGGACAGCCGATTAAGCGAAGCATAGCCGGGCGTATTAAAACGAGTTGAAAAAAAAGGAATACCCCGGGCTTCACAAATTGTTTTTACAAAAACTTCATCATGGTCAGATTCAGGGCCACGAAGCTGAAAATTGCAGTGGGCAACGCCAATCATAAATTTGGCCGACAGGAACAAGTCGAGCATCACCATAGAATCAATTCCTCCGCTTACTGCGAGTAAAATCTTATCGTCTTTCCGGCAAAGCCGGTGCTGGTTAATATGGTTCACAAATTGCTCAAGCACATCACAAAGATACACTGCCGGATTCGGGTTCCTTTGATTTTAGCTAATTTTGAACGTTCATGCGTCAATTCTTTCTGCTTATACTTCTTCTCGCTTACGGGTTTATCCTGGCCCAGAGCAAGGTTAACCTTAAGCAGGCCGATCAGTTAAAGGGCGGCTTGAAAGACGGTGAGCGGTACGACCGGGTGCTGGGCAACGTCATCTTCACCCAGAATAAAACAACCATTTACTGCGACTCTGCCCATTTTTACCGGGCGCGAAACACCGTTGAAGCATTCGGCCGCGTGCGCATTACCGAGGGCGATTCGGTTACGATTACAGCCGCGCGTGCCCAGTACGATGGCGATAAGCGCATTGCACGCTTACGCAGCAATGTAGTGTTTACCAAACTGGCAACAGCAACACTGTATACCGACTTCCTTGATTTTAACCGCGAGAAAAACGAAGCCTGGTATTTTAACAACGGGCGGCTGGTCGACAGCATTAATGTGCTTACCAGTAACCGGGGGTACTACGATGTAAACACCAATATGGCTTCCTTTAAACGGAATGTGCATGTTAAAAATCCCGATTATACGATGACGTCCGACAGCCTGCAGTATAATTCGCGAACGAAGGTCATTTATTTCAGAACCGAAACAACTGTTATTGATAAGGGAAACAACAAAGCGATTTACGAAGGTGGCGACTACGACACCAAAACCCGGCAGTCTGATCTGAAAAAAGGACAAGCCGAAACAAAAACATACACCCTTAGCGGCCTGAAAATTTCATTGGACGATTTGCGGAAGTTCTATCGGGTAAAAGGAAATGCCGTCATGACGTCAAAAGAAGAAAACCTCACTATCTATGG
>JAGUUF010000380.1 GCA_020063545.1 Cytophagales bacterium | reverse complement strand
TGTAGTAACGTACCCTAACCCAATGCCTACGCCTAATACTGGCGACATGGTTCCAGATGTTACTTTTCCAACGGTATTTCCACTTGCATCTTTAATACCATAATCATGGCGCGGTATGCCCTTATCAATCATTTTAAAACCCACGAGTTTTTTTGTTACACCTTCTTCCTTCTGTTTTTTGATGTTGGCGGAGTTGGTAAAGTCTTTTGTGAATTTGGTTATCCATCCCAGGCCTGCTTCAAGCGGAGAAGTGGTATCGTCAATATCATTACCGTACAGGCAGAAGCCCATTTCCAAACGAAGCGTGTCGCGGGCGCCTAACCCGATGGGCTTAATGCCAAATTCTTTTCCCACTTCGAAGATGGCGTGCCATACGTTTTCAGCATAATTTTTATGTACATAAATTTCAAAGCCACCTGCACCGGTATAACCCGTGTTCGACATGATTACTTCGGGCACACCGGCAAATTCGCCAATAGCAAAATGATAATACTTAATGGTGTTTAATTTGGTGGTGGTTAACTTTTGCAGGGTGGCTACCGCGTTGGGACCCTGTACGGCAAACAGGCAAATATCATCTGAAATATTTTTCATTTCAGCGCCCTTGATGTTGTGTTTAATTATCCAGTTCCAGTCTTTTTCGATGTTGCCGGCATTCACCACCAGCAGGTAATCTTCATCGTTGATTTTGTACACAATCAGGTCATCCACAATACCCCCGGTATCGTTGGGCAGGCAGGAGTACTGCGCCTGGCCGTTAACCAGTTTGGCGGCATCGTTACTGGTAACGCGCTGAATCAGGTCAAGGGCATTCGGGCCTTTTACGGTAAACTCGCCCATGTGCGATACATCGAACACGCCAACACTGTTGCGCACAGCCATGTGTTCTTCAATATCAGACGAATAGCGCACCGGCATGTTGAAGCCGGCAAACGGCACCATTTTGGCCCCGAGGTTAACGTGCAATTGGTGAAGGGGAATTTGACGAATATTCATACATAATGAGAAAGATGCAAAAGTAGTAAAGAATGAGGTTGCTGTGCTAAGAAACGAGGATTTTGGTTGTCGGGGTGAGTCATGCCAGAGTCGTGACACTAGCCGGGCTTGGCGTTTGCAAGGTGCTGAAGGAATCGGTTGGCACCACCTTTTTTGATTTTTCTTTCCAGGGCATAGCCGTTTGTTCTGGTGCGTCCCGTAGTCTTACTTTACATTGTCCTTAATCCAGTTTTTAATCTGGTCAAATGTTATCTGCCCGCTTGCTGCCCCCATAACAAAGTCATACTTATTGTGATGTCCTGATTGGATATCAACGTTATTACTCTTAAGTATGAGTCTCATGAGTACGTATGCTGTCCGTTTATTACCGTCTATGAACGAGTGATTTTTTATTATGCTTTCAAAAATCGCAGCAGCTTTGTCTATTGGGTTGGGATATAATTCTTGGCCGTCAAAGGTTTGGAAAGGTCTATTTATGGATGATTCAAGAAGTCCTTTGTCCCGAATGCCCTTTGCTCCACCAAACCTATCTATAAGAATGTCGTGTATTTTTTCGACTTCGTTAATGTCAATCATTTAGCCAGTCTTTCTAAGAGTTCTTTGTCTTCTGTTAATATGTCCCTTAGATTCCTAGTCAGGTTCACTTTATCGATGGGTTGATTTTCAACCTGTTTTAAAAAGTCCAATACGTCTTGAAGTACACTTTCGGGCACTTTGTCAAGTGATTTCTGTATCTCAGATTTTATTTCCTTAGTAGTCATTTTGAGTTCATTATTCCAGTCCGAAGTTACTAAACTTTACTCTTACTTTTTTCGGTCGGACAACAGGCCACAAATTCCGAGTACGTCCGGCCAGATTGCTGTTATGTTCCTCAAGCCGTTTGTTGAGGTTATGGGTTTGCCCTACGTAAAACCTGGCAGAGCGTAGACTTTTCAGGATGTAAACAAAAACCACCAAAACAGGCCTTTCAAAGAAAGTTATATAAAAGAGTCGCCCTCCCTGTACAATTTTCGAACCTTTTTATTGAAGACCTTAGAAAGCTAGCAAATTTAGCGGCCTAGTCAAAAAAAGGGCCCTAGATGAGCCCTTCATCAGCAAAGGAATAATATCCTTCGCTGGTTATTATGATGTGATCAAGTAATTGAATTTCCAGGAATCTACCGGCTTCTTTTATCTTTCTGGTCAGATCAATATCCGCCTGGCTCGGCTGTAGATTGCCGGAAGGATGATTATGGCTTAGGATGATCCCTGATGCTGCTGCTTTGATCGCAGCTGCAAAGATTAGTTTTGGATCAGCTACAGTCCCGCTGATTCCTCCTGTAGATACTTCAAAAATTCCAAGAACCTTGTTTGCGCGATTCGTAAGCATTACTTTGAATTGCTCTACAAGTTCAATCTTCGTCTGATCCCAAGTTTCCTGCAATACAGTGTGGGCATCCCTTGAACTGTTGATCTTGGGACGTTGCGATGGCTTGACGTTCGACTTGTAGGTGAGCTGAATTTCTGCTACCTGATACTGTCTTGTTTCTTTTGTGTTTTCCATAATCGTAAGAATTAATTATGGTGCACTCGAAGGCTTTGGAAGGAATTTGCGCAAGGAGGAACGGAATAATTGGGGGTTCCTGGAAGGAGGCACGACTGGAAGGGGGAACCGTTTATGCCGGAAATTCCTTGCAAGCATATTCCGACATAAGCCTAAATTAGTACCAATGATTAATGATAGAATGAAAACATGTGGAAGTATACTTGCATAGATCATCCATTCGAACCCTTTATCCCAAAGGGCGCTAAGACGCTGGTGATTGGCACGTTTCCTACAAGGTCAGTGAACTTTCAATTTCCGTTTTATTATTCTAGTAAAGACATAGATTCTGGCCAGTGATGGAAAATGTTTAT
>JAGUUF010000202.1 GCA_020063545.1 Cytophagales bacterium | reverse complement strand
TATTCGGTCTGCTCACAGTAATGTCGGGCTTTGTATTATATACCATTTCATCGCGTACCCTCAAAAAATTTTTTACCAAATAAATTCAACCAACCAATATGAAAAGAATTATAATAGTCCTTGCCATTGCACTCGTGTATTCTGTTTCCGTAAAGGCTCAGCTTAATTTGCCACCAGCCAGTACCGATGCTGAGTTTAAACAACAGATTGGCTTTGGTGAAGTGGAGATAAAATACTCTCGCCCCAGTGCGCGTGGCAGGGTAATCTTTGGCGGCCTGGTTCCTTTCGGAGAACTATGGCGCACGGGTGCCCACGATGCAACCACCATCCGTTTTTCGGAAGCTGTGAAATTGAATGACAACGACATTCCCGCGGGTACTTATTCTTTGTTCACCATTCCCAATCAGAACGAGTGGACAATCGTAATCAACAAGGCTGCTGAGATGCACGGCACTTCCGATTATACACAAGAGCAAGACCTCTTGCGCTTTGCAGCAAAGCCAGAGAAATCGGCACGCTATTATGAGACCTTCACCATCGAAGTAAATGATCTTTCGAAAGACGAAGCCGGATTGTTTCTACTATGGGAGAACACGCAGGTGAAACTGACCATTAAAATGAACGTGGACGAAAAGGTGATGGCCGAAATCGATGATCGGATTAATGTAAAGAAGGAAGACCGTCCAAGCCTTTTCTATCAATCCAGTTCTTACTACTTCAACAACAATAAAGATTTGAAGCAGGCTTATGCCTGGGTGCAAATAGCCAACAGTAAAGCGCAGGATGCCGCATATCTTCAACTACAGGCAAAAATTGAAGCCGCGATGAATGACTATGCAACGGCTCTTAAAACATTGAAAGCGTCTACCGATTTGGCCATAACGAAAAAGCTTGATCAGGTTATCGTAACAAATGAGAAACTGCGTATTGAATGGGAAACGAAAATCGGTAAAAAGTAAAATGAAGAAACTTGCATCTATCACACTCTTTGTATTACTGTCATTTTCTTCCTTTGCGCAAGGAAACAGTGCCGAGAAAACTGACATCGATCTGAAGCAAAGTAAACTGGAGTGGACGGGAAAAAAATTGGGTGGTGAACACTACGGAGAAATACAACTGTCATCGGGCAACCTTACATTCACTAAAAACAAACTAACCGGTGGTTCTTTTGAAATGGACATGACCAGCATTACGTGTGCTGATATTACCGATACGAAATCAAACAAGCGCTTGGTGGATCACCTGAAGTCTGAAGACTTCTTTTCTGTAGTGCGCTTTCCAAAGTCATCTTTTGTCATTACTAAAGTTGAACCAACGTCTGCAACCGAATATACTGTTACCGGTAATCTTACAATCAAAGGAAAAACAAATCCTATTACGTTCACAGCCAAGGTTAACAGTATAAATAATCAAACGGTAGCCGAAGCTACGCTGACGTTTGATCGAAGTAAGTACGATGTGAAATTCGGTTCACAATCATTTTTCGAGAACCTTGGCGAAAAACTTGTTTACGATGATGTCGATATGATTGTAAAATTAGTAATACTTTCAAAGTAGGTACGAAACTTTAACGCTTTTTATGATGGAACATCAACATAGAAATCAACAATTCACTTGCCCTATGCACCCCGAAGTTGTGAAGGATGCACCCGGTAAATGCCCGAAGTGTGGAATGGATTTGATTCCAATTTCAAATTCAAAAGGTGAGCATTCGGGTCATCAGCATCATCGACAACATGAGAGTGGACACGAACATCATCACATGAAGGGCGAAAAACATTTGGAGCATAAGCACCAACAGTCCGGTCATTCAGGCCATGCTCACCATGCTGGAATGATTGATGACTACAAAAAACGATTCTATATCGTCCTTGTTCTGGCCATACCGATCATGGCGCTTTCACCTATGATTCAACATTGGCTTGGTGTCGATTGGATGTTTACAGGTTCCTCGTATGTGCTCATGTTGCTCTCGTCCATTGTTTACTTCTATGGCGGATGGCCCTTCCTCATTGGCTTAAAGGATGAAGTGAAATCAAAATCGCCTGGCATGATGACACTGGTAGCAGTAGCGATTACGGTTGCCTATGTGTACAGCGTGGCCATTGTGTTGGGTTTATCCGGCATGGACTTTTTCTGGGAGTTAGCCACGTTAATTCTCATCATGCTGTTGGGGCACTGGATCGAAATGAAATCCATTATGAGTGCATCGCGCGAATTGGAACTGTTGGTGCAACTCATGCCCTCGGAAGCGCACCTCATTCATGGCGAGCACATCACGGAAGTGAAGACGGAAGACCTGAAAGCCGGGGACATTATTCTCATTAAGCCGGGTGAAAAAATTGCCGCTGACGGCATCATCACCGAAGGCAATAGTTACCTGAATGAGTCCATGCTCACAGGTGAGTCGAAGCCTGTAGAGAAGTCGAAAGGCGAAAAAGTAATTGCAGGTTCCATCAATGGAAACGGATCGCTTAAAGTGGAAGTGTTGCACGGGAGTAAAGACTCGTACCTGGCGCAGGTAATTAAACTTGTTCAGGACGCGCAACAAAGTCAATCCAAAACGCAACTCCTGGCTGATAAGGCTGCGGGTTGGCTTACCATCATTGCACTGGTATCGGGTGCATTAACGTTTATTGTCTGGCTGAGTATTGGTAAAGACCTGGCTTTCGCGATGGAGCGCATGGTTACAGTGATTGTCATTTGCTGTCCACACGCCCTTGGGCTTGCCGTTCCGTTAGTGGTGGCGCGGTCTACAGCCATTTCTGCCCAGAGCGGATTGCTGATCAAAAACAGAACGGCCTTTGAGAATTCCAGAAAGATTACTGCGCTGGTGTTTGATAAGACCGGTACGCTTACGCTTGGTAAATTTAGTGTGGTGAGGTTCGATTCATTAAGTGAATCGTATAATCGTGATGAAGTTCTTGCTATTGCCGCAGCACTTGAACAGAACTCCGAACATCCCATTGCAACCGGCATTGTAGAAAAAGCGAAGGAACTTAAACTTTCGTTGCCTGCTATTAATGAGTTCAATGCAATCACAGGAAAAGGCATACAAGCCATGTGGAGTGGAAAGCAAGTGAAGGTAGTAAGCCCCGGATATTTAAAGGAGAAAAATTTATACATTCAACTCCCATCATCAAGCGTGGCGGAAACGGTTGTATATG
>JAGUUF010000124.1 GCA_020063545.1 Cytophagales bacterium | reverse complement strand
GATCTAAGCGAGCAAATCCTGCCCTTTCTCGGAAGCTAAAAATTGCTCTTCTTTCTCATTCGACAGAAATCCAACTTCAACCAACACGCTCGGCATGGCCGTTTTCCAGAGCACCAGGAAGCCGGCTTGCTTTACCCCGTGGTTTTTGCGGCCCACGCGCTTTTCAAACTGCTCCTGTATCTTGGCTGCCAACTTAAGGCTGCTTTCGGTATATGCGCTTTGTGTTAGCGAAAACAAGATGTAAGATTCCGGGCTGTTCGGGTCAAACCCTTCGGCCCGCTCTTTTGAATTTTCATCCAGCAGGATAACCGAGTTCTCGCGTTTGGCAACGGCCAGGTTGCTTTCCGACTTGTGCAGGCCCATTACCCACGTTTCGGTGCCATACACCTGCGGGCTTGGGCTGGCATTAACATGGATGGAGATAAACACATCGGCTTTATTGCGGTTGGCCAGGTTGGCGCGTTCATCCCAGATTACGTAGCGGTCGTCTTTACGGGTATAAAGCACTTTAACCCCCGGTATATTTTTCTGAATGTACTCTCCCACTTTCAGTGAAATGCTGAGGGCTATGTCCTTCTCTTTGTTATTGGCTTTGCCGATGGTGCCGGGGTCTTTACCCCCGTGGCCGGCATCAATTACGATGGTATTCACTTTATACTCCCGTACCGGCAAGGTGCTTGAGGAGTTTAGCAGGGTTATTGCTACGCACAGCGCTGTTATTCCTATATTCCTCACGGGCCTTACAATGTTCAACCGATTTGCAATACCTTTACGCAAAGTTGTGAATTTATACCGGATTTTCAACGTTTCGAACGTGCCCCCCGTCTTCAGCCGCATTTTGCTTTTTGGTTTTCTGATTACATGCCCGTTTACTTATGCACAGGTCTCACCCGACAGCCTGCGTACACGCCAACCCAGCGACACCACCAAAAACCCTGCCGATACCATTCCCAAAAAAGGCGACATTGAAACCACTATTATTTACAGCGCCCGCGATTCCATCCACACCAGCATTGACGGTAAAATAATCTGGCTGTACGGGAATGCAAAAATTATTTACGGAGCTATAGAACTGGAGGCCGAGGAGATAATTATTGACTACGCCAACAGCACGCTAACCGCACACGGTAAACGCGACTCCCTGGGCCGAAGGGTGGGCTTCCCGATTTTTAAGAACGGACCCGAAGTGTACGAGACCAAAGACATCACCTACAATTTCAAAACCGGCAGGGCCCGCATTTCCGAAGTAGTAACCCAGCAGGGCGAAGGATACCTGCATGGCGATGTGGTTTATAAAAACGAGCGCAACGAGCTGCTTAGCCTGCGCAACACGTACACTACCTGCAACCTGGAGCATCCGCACTTTCGCATCCGATCGACAAAAACAAAAGCCATCCCCGATGACAAGATCGTATCGGGGCCGTTTTATGTGGAGTTTAATGATGTACCCCTTTACCCGATTGGTTTTTTGTTCGGCATGTTTCCTGCCCAGCAAAAAAGTAAATCCGGTATAATCTTCCCTTCGTTCGGTGAAGACCGCAGGCTGGGTTTTAACCTGCGCGATTTGGGATATTTTTTTGATGTGAGCGAATACATGAAGCTCGCCCTGACGTTCGATATCTACTCGAAAGGAGGGATGGCCGGCCGGGTGTCTTTACCGTATATGAAGCGTTACAGCTACAACGGCAACCTTAACTTCAGCTATTCGCGATACCTGTTCAGCGACAAAATAGAAGACCAATCGGTATCGCGCGATTTCCAGGTTAGCTGGAGTCATTCTCCGCAAAGCAAAGGTACGGGCCGGTTTTCCGCTTCTGTTTCTGCAGCCTCCAATTCGTTTAACCAGAACAACAACCTTAACCAGGGTATGCCCGCAAGTATGTATTCAACCGGGCTCACCAACACAACCCGTAAAATGAACTCCAATATTTCATACAATAAACGCTTCGCAGGCACACCCTTTAACCTGGGATTAAACGCCAGCCACAGCCAGGATTTGCAAACCAAACAGGTTGACCTTACCCTGCCCACCCTTACGTTGAACATGCAGAACCTTTATCCCTTTCAGCGCAAGGACGGACGGCCTACGGTGCTTGATAATTTTTCAATAGGCTACGGCATGACGGCCTCTAACCGGATTACCAACAACCTTGGCAGAGTAGGCAATGCCACCCAGGATAGCATCGCACCCTTTACCGTAGAGAATCTTTCAAAATTTATTGAGAACGGGCGAAACGGCATCCGGCATGCCATCCCCATCGGGTATTCGTTTAAAGCGTTGCGGTTCTTCACCGTGTCGCCACAGGTTTCGTATGAAGAAAAGTGGTATTTTGAAAAACTGGGCTGGACATACGACATCCAAAATAACCAACCCGTTCTGGTGGCTTCTGACACCATTAAAGGATTTAACCGGATTGCCAACTATACGCTTTCGGCCGGCTTTAACACCCGTATTTTCGGCACGTATTTTTTCAAGCGGGGTAATATCAAGGCAATCCGCCACGTAATGAACCCTACTGTTTCATTCAGTTACGTTCCGGATTACACCAAAAACACCGACTACTTTCAGCCCATAAATGAAAACGGAAAAATCAGGTACCAGTCGCGGCACCAGGGCTTTTTGTACGGAGGGTCGAACACCGGCAAAAGTGGTTCTATCGGGTTTGGTTTGGGCAACACCCTTGAAATGAAGGTGAAGTCACCCAAAGATACCGTTGCCCGCAAAGTGAATTTGCTGAACAGTTTATCCATCAATACCTCGTATAACCTGGTGGCTGATTCGTTTAAACTTGCACCCTTCAGCCTGGCCGCCAATACCAACATCCTCGAAAACCTGATTAACCTGAACGTGAATACCACGCTTGATCCGTACAGCATCGTTACTACTGTGGATGAGAGCGGGAAGAAAACCGAACGCAGAATTGACGAATACGCCTGGAAGGGCGGCAGCCTGGGGCGCATAACATCGGGTACCATTGCCTTAAGCTCCAACCTGAACCCAAAAGGCCGCGAGCAGGATCAGAAAAGCCGCGATAAAATTGCCAAATCGGATTTGCCCGAACAGGAAAAACAATACTACCTGAACAACCCCGATACGTATATAGATTTTGAAATTCCGTGGAGTTTACGCCTGAACTACAGCCTGCAATATTCCCACCCTGTTAACTCCGATATCCGCATTACGCAGGCCCTTCAGTTTTCTGGCGATTTGGCACTCTCCGAGAAATGGAAAGCCATGTTCAGTTCGGGTTATGATTTTGAAAACAAAACACTAACACTTACCAATATTGGCATTACCCGCGACCTGCATTGCTGGACGCTCATGTTCAACTGGGTGCCTTTCGGCACGTTTACCCAGTACAACTTCCGGATTAATGTTAAGGCTTCAATTCTGTCTGATCTGAAACTGGAACGCAGACAGCCGTTTTATATCAACCGGTAACTACTTTAGCCACCCTTCTACTTCTTCCATTGTCGGGTTCTTTACGTCCTCCAGTTTCATCTTCTTGCGCATGCCGCATACATCATTAAACAACTTGGAAGCCTTTATGGATTTTAGCTGCTCAACCGACTGGATGCCCAGTTTCTGAATTACGGGAAACAGTTCCCTGCGGATACCCAGTTGCGCTGCTTCCTTTTCACTAAAGGCTGATGCCGGCTTTTCGGGCTTCATCTGCGGAAAGAATAGCACGTCCTGAATGGACGGCTGGTTGGTCATGATCATACAAAGCCGGTCAATGCCCACACCCAGGCCTGCTGTTGGCGGCATACCAAATTCGAGCGCACGCAGAAAATCCTCATCAAGGGCCATCGCTTCTTCGTCTCCGCGTTTGCCCAGTTCCAGTTGTTCTTCAAACCGCCTGCGCTGATCAACAGGGTCGTTAAGTTCCGAAAAGGCATTGCAAATCTCCTTTCCGTTGCAAATGGCCTCAAAGCGCTCAACCAACCCGGGTTTGCTGCGGTGCTTTTTCGCCAAAGGCGACATTTCGATGGGATAATCCATGATAAAAGTCGGTTGGATAAGGTGCGGTTCGCATTTCTCGCCAAAGATAGCGTCAATAAGTTTACCCTTGCCCATGGTATCGTCAATGGGTACATGCAACCTGCGGCAGGTATCGCGCAACTGGTTTTCATCCATGGCTGAGATGTCCACGTTGGTGAAATGCTCAATCGCTTCAAACATGGTAAAACGCTTCCATGGTCTTCGAAAATCAATCAGGTGTTCGCCAACTTTTACTTCGGTGGTGCCGTGAAGGTCAAGCGCTACTTTTTCAATCATCTCCTCCACCAGGTCCATCATCCAGAAGTAATCCTTATAGGCCACGTACAGTTCTACCTGCGTAAACTCCGGGTTATGAAAACGCGACATTCCCTCGTTGCGGAAGTCTTTCGAAAACTCGTACACACCATTATACCCGCCTACAATCAGGCGTTTAAGATAAAGTTCGTTGGCAATACGAAGGTACAAGGTCATATCGAGCGTGTTGTGGTGGGTTTTAAACGGCCGGGCTGCTGCACCGCCATAGAGGGGTTGCAATATGGGCGT
>JAGUUF010000109.1 GCA_020063545.1 Cytophagales bacterium | reverse complement strand
TTGAATTGAGACCTACCCGCACGCGGTATCGCAGCCTGAATCGGTTGAAGTACCGGTAATCATCGGCAAGCGGCTGTTCCAGCCACCGCATTTCATAGCGGTAGCGCCAGGTATGCATTACCCTTCCTTCGGCTTGCTTGACGTGATGGAAAAACTGAACCGTTGTGCGAAACTCCTGGTAGAGGGGTCTTTGGTAGTCGGCAGGTTTGCCAATATAGTCTGACGTACGCATGTACCCGATGGGCGATACCGATAACCGCGCATTCTGCGAAAACTGGTAATGCACCCACGGCCGGTAACTTTCACGCAATACGCTGGTTAAAAGCGACCCCTGGCCCAGTTCATTTTTTGTACGATACACAAAGTCAAAGCCAACGCCCCACTTCGATTCATTGAGAATCTGGTTCACTTCGGTTTTCGACCAGAACGAGTTGTGTTTGTAAACTGTTTTGCCCTGCGCAAATCCGCTTGAAGGGGCAGCCAGTATAATAAATAGAATGACTATAGTTGGGGCACGTGTTTTCGGGCTGGTTATATGTTGCTGAATGTCTGTCATGCCGATTGAATAGAGTCACCTTCGTAAATAGTACCCGGGGCAAGTGCTACTGCATTTTGTCCAAAATAAACCTTTCCGTTTTTCCTGCGATAGCCGGAGAGCGTTCGCAGCGGCTCAACGCCTTTTGTACCCGTTGCCGGGTTAACGGTGATGAGTACGCAACGGGCACAGTTTTTAACCCCGGCAAAACGCACCGTTCCGATTGAAAAATTATTCCAGTGGTCTTCCTCATAGGGTTCTCCGCCAGTAAAAACAAAATTCGGCCTGAACCGGGTTATCTCAACCGGTTCATCCAGGCGGGTGTTCAGGTCATCCAGCGAAGCCTGGCCGATAATCAGAAAGGGATAGCCATCGGCAAGACTCACCTGCTCATTACCGATGGCATAGGCGCGGTCAACAGGCCGCAGGTTTTTTTCCGGAAAGAAAACAAGCCTGCAGTTAAATTTTAACTGATCAGAAAACCAGGCGCTTGCCCGAACGTCAACTTCCGAAACCGAAACGGCATCATTCCAGATGCTGGCTGTAAAGACTTTGCGTTCAAGAGGCAGCAGGGGTAAACTGATTGCCTGCTTATTCAACCGGTGGGTAATGCGTAACAGATTATCTGAAATTTCTGTATCGAAGAGCGCAAGTTCGGGGTATTCGCGCTGGGTTATAAACCGGTTGTCCTGATCGACCAGCATAAACCGCCTGTCGTGCTCCAGGCCTTTTTCCAAAACCCTGGCCTGTTTCATCCGTATACCCGAAAGCGATTTAACCGGGTATATCCAAATTTCGCTTAAGTGCTTTTGCATAAAACTACCGGCCTGAAATTTTTGCTAACTTAAAGAATCTTTTGCTGGATATGAGCACCACTGCCGCGCTCTGGTATTTTGAAAGTGTAAACCTGTTTAAGGTACTGTGCCCGCACAAAACCAGGGTAATGGGCGATAAGCATGAGTTCAGGCGCTACAGCAGAGACCAGTTTATTTATATTCCCAACGATGAGGCCAGCCATATTTACATGGTGGTGGAAGGCCGCGTAAAGATTGGCCACTACCTGGAGGATGGAAAAGAAGTGGTAAGCGCCATCCTTACCACGGGCGAAATTTTCGGTGAGCTTGCGCTGGCGGGCGAAGAAAGGCGAAAAGATTTTGCACAAGCCATGGAAAACAATACCACCCTCTGCCCGCTTAGCATTGACGAACTGAAAGCCCTGATGAAAGACGATAAAGAGTTAAGTTTCCGGTTGCTGAAACTGGTAGGCCTGCGCCTGATGCGGCTTGAACGCAAACTGGAGCTGCTGGTGTTTAAAGATGCCCGTACGCGCATTATTGAGTTTTTAAAAGACGCTGCATCCTGGAAAGGAAAGAAGGTAGGATCTGAAACGATGATACCCACAAAACTTACACACAAGGATATAGCCGCACTAACGGGCACATCGCGCCAAACGGTAACCACCATTCTTAATGAATTGAAGGAGCAAAACCTGATTTATTTCGACCGCAGAAAGATTTTGATACGGGACTTGAACCAATTGAAATAGGTTTGTCAGGATACCGACAGTATTCAGGCAACCCATTTGTTAGCTTACGTGTTCAGTTGGGGAATGAGAAGCCTGATCGTCATATTCTTATTAATTACCCCCCTTGTTTGTGGTTTAGCCCAGGTTAAAGAAGCACACCTTACGCTGGCCGCTGGCAACGCGCAGGGTACCTTCAGCCTGCTGGGAGGGTATAATCGGGAGTTGGGTACAAATAAGAAATTTGCGGTTGGCCTGGGCGCGCGATTCACTTCGTATTTTGGTTCAGACCAATACTACCGCACAGCACCTGCAAAACTTACTACGGGCAGCACCGGGCCATTGGTGATTTTTAAAGAAGATATACCGGAGAACATTGACAGCGTGTTAATTGCGGCACCGCAGGTAAATTCATTCAATGTGTTTATAAACCTGCGCTATGCATTCACGAATAAGGTTGAGGTTGGCTTTAACATTGATGCCATCGGGTTTTCGTTTGGAAGTGGCACGTCCGGAGTGTACTACAACTTTCCTGCAACCACACCCACCAACACCAATCCTGCAACGTTTAACCTGCTGCTCATCAGCGATAACGACAAAGGAAGTCTTAATTCTGAATTTTACCTTGCCTATTTGATTTCAGCGAAGTGGGCGCTGAAGGCTGCAGCCCAGTTTCACTTTACCGAGTATCGTACCGACACGGATGTGCAGCAATTCCCCGAACCGAACGACCGGTTCAGAAACAAATCGCTGATGGCTGCCATCGGGTTGGTAAGAAGGTGGTGATGGCTGCGGACATCAAACTTTATTGACTTAAAATTGTTTAACTGATATGATAACCTTCAGAAAAGCCCAATTACTTTCGTTAGCACTTTTAATTTATTCCTGTATGCCTGCTCAAGACATGAAATCGCGCATTATTGAAAAAGAAAAGCCGGTAGTTGCCGAACAAAAAGTTTTTAAAACCGAGGAAGAATGGAAGAAAATATTAACCCCCGAACAATACCATATCCTCCGCGAAAAGGGTACAGAGCGGCCCTACACCGGCAAATACTATAAACTAAGTGAAAAAGGAGTATATACCTGTGCAGCCTGCGATGCCGAATTGTTTACTTCCGATATGAAGTTCGACAGTGATTGCGGCTGGCCAAGTTTTGACAGGGCTATTGAGGGAGGCAAAATTAAATACCAGACTGACAAAGCCTACGGATGGGAGCGCACCGAAATTATGTGTGCCAACTGCGGCTCGCACCTGGGCCATGTGTTTGATGACGGCCCCACGATTACCGGCAAGCGGTACTGCGTTAATTCTGTTTCACTGAATTTCTACCGCGAAAAGAAAAGCGAACCCAAGAAATAACCGTATTGATCAGGCGGCATTACGAATACAATTTTTCGTAATATTCATTGGCCATGCGTGCCGAATCGAAATACGGAAGCACATCATTCATCCCGGCCTTTACCAGCTTTAGCCATTTTGCCGGACTTTTGTAGTACATCGGTATAATTTCGTTTTCAAGCAACGCATACAAGTTGTTTGCTTCTTGTTTGTCAGTCTCTTCCTGCGACAGGCCTTCGGCTGCAGGCTTAATAATGAAACAGTTTTTTCCAGGCTTTGCAAACTCCGGAACCCACCCATCGGGAATGGATACATTCACACTGCCGTTCATGGCGGCCGTCATCCCCGAAGTGCCGGAAGCTTCATGGTAAAGCCGCGGGTTGTTAAGCCAAACATCCGAGCCGCGCTTCAGGTGCCCGGAGAGCCACAGTTCATAGCCGGTTAACACGGTACAGTTGGGGAATGGTTTTGTTTTCCAGAAAATTTCGTTGAAGATGTTAATGGCGGTGTAATCTTCCGGGTAGGGCTTTCCTGCCCAGATAACCTGGATGGGGTAATCCTTATTATTCACCAGCGCTTTAAACCGGTTAAAATCGCGCAACAACAGGTTGGCGCGCTTGTACCCAGCAAACCTCCGCGCCCACACAATGGTCAGCACGTTTTCATCAAACAGTTTTCCGGTTTGGTTGGCTACCACGCGGAAGAGTTTACGCTTTAGCATTTTTTTTCGGGCAAGCAGTTTTTTGTCATCGCCCTTTGCCAGTGCTTTATCGAGCATGTAGTCGTGCCAGTAGGCTTTGTTCTGTGCATTGGTTATCGCCCCGATTTCGCAAATACCTGTATAGGATTCCCACATCTTTCTGGCCACTTCGCCATGCAATTGCGATACTCCGTTTGCCTTTTTTGCAATGCGAAGCGCGGTGAGCGTGTAGTTTAGCGTTCCGTTTTCAGGGTAAACATACTCCTCCACTTCACGGGGTGTAAGCCCGTTGAAGAAACTCATGCTCTCCAGCAACGGAATGTTGTGTTCTTCATTGCCGGCTTTTTCGGGCGTGTGCGTAGTAAACACCACGCGTTTGCGTACCTCATTTATGTTCTTGAATTTGTCGAGCAGGTAAAAGCACAGGGGCAGCGAGTGTCCCTCGTTCATGTGGTAAATCTCCGTGTCGCGCCCGAGTATCTCCAGCAGTTTTGCACCGCCAATGCCAAGCAATATGGATTGGGCCACGCGGGTGGTTTCGTTCGGGTCGTACAGCCGGTGGCTGATGGTCTGGGCCAGGTGGTCGTTTTCCTCCACATCGGTGGTCAGTAAAAAGATGGGTGCGGTTTTAAATACTTCGGGTTTCAGCAGGAAGGCTTTTACAAAAACCCGTGAACCGTGGATGGTGATGGGGAACAGGATGCCGGTGTCGGTTAAAAAGGAATAGTCCTTGTTGCGGAAGCTAACCCGCATGGTTTGGTCTTCGTTGCGCTCCTGGTCGTAGTAGCCTTTCTTCCACAGGATGCCGATGCCAATCATGTTTTGTTTCAGTTCGTAGGCGCTGCGCATGTGCGAGCCGGCAAGAAACCCCAGCCCGCCCGAGTAAATTTTCAGGGGCTGGTCAACGGCAAACTCCATCGAGAAGTAGGCAACCGGCCTGGAATATTTTTTGGCAATGGCGTAAGGAAAAAGTTCGCTTAAATGAATCATGGCTTAAAAGAAGCCGCCAAAGTACAAAAACTGAAAGTATTGCGTGTTAAATCAAATAAAGTTACCAGCGCAAACGTTTGATAGGTTATGCAGGCACATACATGGCGACTTTTCGTTCTTATCCTTGGGGTAGCGTTGCTCGGTTGTGCCGACCGGCATGCCAAAAAAATGTTTACTTCCGCGGTAAAGTCTTATAAAAAGGAGCAGTATGATGATGCACGTATTTCCTTCCTTAAACTTTACCGTGCCGGCTACAGCGATACCTACTCTATACAGTGCATGCTGGCAAGTGTTTACCTGCAACTTCAACTGTACGATTCGGCAAAAATTTTTCTTGATCAGGCGCTCGAGCATCCAGATGCGAAAAATGACGCTGACCTTCATGCCAACACAGCTTATTACTTCTGGATGAACCACCTGCCAAACGAAGCATTTCAGTACATAAACCGGGCTATTGAACTAAGGCCTCAGGAGGCTGATTTATACATGTACCGGGGGTTAGTGTACATCGACTTATATCACACTGATAAAGCCTGCGCTGATTTCAGGAGGGCAGTAAAATTGGGTGGCAAATTGACATCAATTTCTGCTGATGCATTGTTTAAAGAAGAGAAC
>JAGUUF010000032.1 GCA_020063545.1 Cytophagales bacterium | reverse complement strand
CATCCTGGGCTGGAGTTTACACCTGCACTTAGCGGATTGAAGTAAAAATTACCATCGCTCTTAAGCCGGGTACCCTGTCCTGTGAATACCCCGCCTGCAGGTGAGCCTGAAATAAGATAATCACGATCTTCAAGAACATACGTTGTGCGCACCGATGCTTCCGTGGGGTTGGGTACTATCTGTGCAGTGGGCAGTGGGTTTACAATAATATCAACAAACCCGTTAACAATATTTCCTGCATTATCCTCAACTTCCAGTTCATACCTTATGTTGGAAGAAGGTGAAACCGTAGGGCTGGAGTTGGTTGAAGAAAAACCGGGAGGGGTAGAGGTCCATCGAAACTGAACAAATCCTGTTCCTCCACTTGTTGCGCCAATTAAAATAATGCTCTCACCAGCGCAGATGATTGTTTTTGTAGCTGTGACGTTAACGGTTAGAGGAGCAACTGTTAATGTAAATGGGGTATTGCTCAAGGTTCTTGTTGTGCAATTTGGCCGTGAAACATCTATTCTGTAAGTATAATCTCCTATAACACTTAGGGCCGGAGTGGTAGTGAGTATTCTGGTTCCATTATTACCGGTGGTGGTTTGGGTTGTTGCCGTGTAGCCACCCGGAACCGAATTAGCTATAAGCGAATACGTATAGTTATTATCCTGTGTGCTATTGAGGGTAATTGCAACGCTGGTGTTTTGAGCCGGGGAAGTAGTAGCCGGGGTTACCGGTATGCCGAGGTCCATAGCCGGGAATACATCCAGGTTGCTTGAACCAGCGCTTACCAGGTCGCTGTCGTTATTTCGTATGGTTATCGGGCCGGTAGTTGAACCGGGCGGCAACGTAAACGTTACGGATGTGGCTGAGTAGGTTGGGCTAACATTGGCATCGGGTATTACTACACCATTAACCGTTACGGTAGGTTTTGTATTGCCGGTTAACGGATTTCCGGTTCCGGTAAAACGTACACCGGTTACGGTAACGTTATCGCCAATACAGGTTCCGCCCGAAGGTGAAAAGGAAAGAATGGCAGGGCGGTCTTCTGTAGTAAACGTTATATTTTGGGCTGAAGTGGCATTATCGTTGGCATCCTCAACAGGATTCATCTCCACATAGTAAAGTTGATTGTGCAATAGCGTGGCACTCGGATTGATGGTTATTACCGTATTTGTTCCATTGATGGTTCCTGTAAAGCCTACCGTGGCGCCTCCATCGTTGTTTAGCTTTAATTCCACAAGTCCACCTTCAATATCTGCACTCGTAATTGGCGAATTGTCAAGTTTGCGGATAGGCTCATCGAACGTTATAGTGATGTTGCCTACCGCTGAGAAATTTATAAGCCCGTTAGTGGGTGAGAAGGTAATATTTGGAGGAGTTGCGTCTACAAATGAATAATCTGTTCCGGTAATTGTTGCCGCCCCGGCTGTTGTACCCGGACTGATAAAGGTAATGTTAGCCTGGGTAAATGAGGGTTGAATGGATGGAGTAGATGCATTTACACCAGTTGTAATATTTACTACTACAAAGAAATTGTAGGTTCCTGAGGTAGCAAAGGCCTCGGTAATTCCTGTGAACTGAATTTGTGTGGACGTTAATGTTCCGGTATTTATGCTTACGTCACCGCCATCAAACGAGTTATCCGTAGACCTGAAAACCCTGGGATTAAGAAATTTTCCAATAGGTGTGGTTGTGACCGGTACACTAAGCGCATTAAACGTAACCGGACCATTCGTAGTTATGGAAAAACCAAGTATAGCCTGGTTAGTACTGCCGCTGTTGAGTGGGTCAGCGGCTATCCCTCCGGTTAACTGTGCCAGCGTAACTACCAGTGTTGTTGTAGCAGAAGCCTGCGGAACAGAGCCGTCATTTCTGTAATTGTATGTGTCAGCATTTGCACCGTCAAAGTTAAAGGGAACCAGTGCATAGTGATAGGTTATACCCCCTTGTAAACCGGCATCGCTGTAAGCGGTAGCTGCTGCCGATGTAGTAGCCACTAACACCGCACCGTTAAGCGGATCGGGAGGTGCTGCCCCTTCATTTAGGCCGCTTAGGTTTACTGCGCTTCCGGCTCTTCGGTAAATCAGATATCCGGCTGCATCCGTTAATGTATTCGCGGCATCAAAGGCAAGATCAATTGTTGTGGTGCCGTTAAGTGTTGCCGTAAAGGTTGTGGAGTGCCCGCTGGGTTGCTGTGAGAAAGTGTAGTCGCTGGCCGTTGGTTGCCCTCCGATCTTATAATTAGCATTACCGGAAGCTTCGCGATACGAATAAATAGCAAACTCGTATTGTGTTTCGGGATCCAGGCCTGTAACAGATAAATTATCCGGTGCAGCGAATGCCACAATTGCCGCAAAATTTCCATCACTCCAGTCAGCATCGGCCGGAACTTCGGGACCGTCAGCTACTGTAGCAAAAGTACCGCCAGGCACCACACGTCCAACAATCAGATAAAATTGAGGCGATGTTGGCCCAGCGGCATCTGTCCAGGCAAGGTCAATCTGGGTACTGCTCGATGCGGTTACCGTGAAGCCGGTAACGTGGTTTGATGGTTCAGATTGAGAAAATCCAATCAAACTAATTCCAGAGAAGAATAGTAGCAGTAAGGCTCGTATAGTTCTCACCATAGTCATCAATTTTTAAGTTCACCGTTTTTATCTGTCTTAATCAAAAATATGGAGGGCACATTACCAACCACATTTGTTCCGCAAAGCAGCAGTCCCTGGTCCTCCGTTTCGCAGATGGTGCTTATTGTTTCACTGCCGGTTCCGCCAAGGGTTTTCATCCACCGCATGTTGCCGTTTAAATCAACTTTAATGAGGAAAATGTCATTTGCCCCATTTCCTTTTTGTGGGTTGGAAATGTAGTGGCCCGCCAGCACAAATGCACCATCGCTGGTGCCGGTTATGGCCGTTCCATAGTCCTGGATTTCCGAGGTCGTTTCAGCAACAGCTCCGGCCTGTTCGGAGAGAATTGCATCGAAAAATTTAACCGAGCCCGGCAAGATATTACCCGAAACATCCGTGCGTGCAAAAAAGGCATTTGCGCCTGAGCCATTTGTAGTTGCCCGTGTTCCGACAATACCGTAACCGAAAGTAACTGACTTTGCAGGTTGTATGTCGTTCGGCCGGAATGATTGGGACGTAGTCTCTCCAAGCAGGCTGTAATTAATAAAAACAGATCCCTCCTGCACAAACGGAACACTTACATAGGAGAAGTCAAAATTCTGTTGCTCCTGCGCAACAGCACTGGCCCAGATGTAGTTGCCATTTATGAAATGGATGGATTTGGCATTACGGTAACTCCGGTTTATAGATGAAAATTCTTCATACCACTCAACAGTAAGGAGATCGGCACTGTATTGCTGCAGGTAAGGCCGTTCAGGATCTGCAAGTGAAGTTTGGTACGTACCCAGTATAACCACTTTTCCAGCAGGTGTTACGGTAAGGGATACTGCCCGGAAATCAGTTTTCACCACATTTCCAGTTACATCGCGGAGGTAAATGGTTTTTATACTATCCAAATCGGTACTGATGTGCAGCATACGGGCCGAAACGATGTCAATGTTATCGGTTGGTGTGGCGTTCGGGTCTGTTTTGATCTTCTCGCCAACCACCAGGTAACCGTTTCCGTTGGGCAAGGCTTTTATGGCGTTACCGGAGCCGCCCTGGTAATACCGCATGTTCCCGATGCGGTTGCCGCGTTTGTCGGTTTTGAATACCACGGTAACTACCGAATCGCGCGCGATGGTCATGTTGCCCACCACGATAAACCCATCCGGGGTAAGTTCGGCAGCAGCTGCTTCAATGCCCTGGATGCCGTTAAACACTTTCATAAAGGTTGTGCGCTCCGAAAGTTCGGCATCCTCGATGTTGCTGCAGGCGGCTAAAACAATAACCGAAAGAATAGTGGCATGAACTCTCATTTTTTCCGCTTCAGTTTTTTAGGGATAAATACTTCATACACGTACGCTGCACTGAGCGAAACGGATGACATTTTGAATATGGAATCGGCAAAACCGTAATCCAGTACCAGTGCTTCGTTGGCAAAGGCATGCTCTGCGGTGGTGATGTTGGTAAGCCCGTGGGCGTACCGCAGTTCAAGGATGATTACCCCCGGGCGGAGGGGCAATTTTACCCCGGCCGAAACCAGTGCGCTCAGGTTAATGGTGTTGTGGTCAAAATCTTCCCGCTTTTCAGGAACGGATGGCTGGCCGTCACGGATTTTTTCGACCGTAAACTTTCGGCCAAGCATCAGTTCAGGGGCAATGCCAAACCCGACAAACGGGTTTAGCTTGTCGTTTGCCATGAATCGGTACTGAAGCATTACGGGCAGCGCAATGTTGGTTTGTGTTTCAATACCCTGCAGTTCGTTGAATAATTCGGTTCCGGTACCGGGGTCAACACCACGGCTTTCGCGCTGGCTGATTTGGAATTTCCGCGACTGGTACAGCAGTTCACCATGAAGGGTCCATTTATTGGTGGTATTAAAGAGCGAAAGAGGCACATCAGCCGCAGCACCAAACTGGATAGCAAACGACCCTTTGAATTTACTGTCGCCTGTAAACTCGGTTACATACACCAGTTCGGATACGTTGGGCTGCGAAAAGTTTACCCCCAAACCCGCACCAATCCGGTAAACGGGTTCTTTCCGGAAGGTATTGTACAGGGCAACAAACTCGGCCGGGTCAACAGCTTCGTTGGGTTCGTAATACGGGTCGGTACGCTTCAGGTTAAGCATGGCCTCATCGGCCTTCTCGGGCTCCTCAAGGTAGATGTAGCTGAGGCAAAGCAGTTTGTAGGCTTCTACGCGCTCCTGCTTTTGGTCTTTGCCAAAACCTGAAGGCTGCAGGCATTTTGCCAACTGGCCTTCAATTTCGTGAAGGCGGCCTTGTTCGTAAGTAGCGCGCGCCAGCCGCAGGGTTTGCACACAATCCTGCGCATACGTAGCGCAGGTGAAGCTCAGGAAGATTATTGCCGGGTAAAATCTATTCATTCACGTTAGTTGTTGTTAGGTGGAAGATTCTTACACGTCAGTTCTTTTGGCAAATCGGCCCCTACATACGTATTCCAGTCATCGGTGGTCATGTTCTGCTTAATGGCCCAATCGCACAAAATATTAGACATGGTGGAGAGTTGTGTGGGGTAAGCCCGTATGCTTTCTTCATTCTTTAACTGGTCCTGCCGGATGGTTTGCTGGGCGCTGTGCAGCCCAACCATAATCTGCTGGTCATCGGGTGAGAAGGTGAGGGTCCATACCCAATCGAGGTGATCCTTCAATTCAATGGGCGGTACGGTGAGTTTATTTACATTCCATAGGCGCACGGTTTTATCTTTGCTGGCCGAAGCGAAGAATGTTGCTGAGTGGTTGTACCGTATTTGTTCGATTGGCCCGCGATGGCCTGATAATGTACGCACAACAATACCTGATCGCACAATGCGTAACAAGCCTGCATTATTACCAACAATTAATAAGTTATCGGTAGGGTGCCAGGTTAAAGCGGTAAGGGGCGAACTACCCAGTTTAATTTCTGTAGCCCAAAAATTATTGGCAATATCCCAAATGTATAAAGTGCCTTTGTCGCCAACCCCGGCAAGTTTCGTTCCGTCAGCGCTAAGTTCAATAGCGTTAATTTTTTCCGCTGGTGAAATTACTTCGCGCGTGGTGGTGAAGTTGCTATACTTAATGCTATGGCCACCGTTATCGCGGGCATACAGGCCTTTGCCATCGGGGGTAAACTGGATGCTTTCAACGGCTTTGTAGAACCCGGTTATTTTCTTCGGTGTGCCCATAGACTTCAGGTCGTACAGTTCAATGTAATTTTTAGTGTCATCGGCAAAGTATAAACCGGCAGCCAGCAGGCGGGTTTCACCCTGGTCGATATCCATCGCATATACCTGGTAATCACTGCGCTTTTTTACCAGTTCAGTAGCTACCCACTTTCCGTTTTCGTTGCTCCAGCGGATGATTTTGCCATCGCTGCCGCCCGAGTAAATATCTGCGTCAGCGCGGTGGGTAACCAGCGTGCGGGCTGCGCCATACTCGTGGCCTTTTAAACTTTCCGTAAGCGGATGATTGGTGTTACGAAGGGCGTAAAACAAGCCGTTATAAATGTCGTTGTCGTACGGCTCACCGCCATACTGCGCGTTGAACAGGTAAGCCTGCTGCGCCAGGAGCGATTCCAGTGAAAGATCATTGCTTAGTTCCTGCGACTTTAAGGCCATGGCTTTTGCCTGGGCTACATACCGCTTGTTTCGCGCATCGGCTTCGGCTCTGCGGGCGGCTTCAGCGTTCAGGTTGGCTTTCACTTCATTTTCCTCTGCTCTCCGCTGATTTATTTTCGCTATTCCTTCCTGGCGTTTGGCTTCAGCTTCCTGCCTGCGTGCTTCTTCGGCATTCAACTCGGCTTGTCTTTTCGCTTCTTCCGCAGCCGCGCGTTGTTCGGCTTCAGCTTGTTGTGCTGCAAGGGCCAGGTCACGTTGTTTGCGGGCATCATCCCGGGCGGATTCGGCTTCTTTGCGGAGGAAGTCAGCCTGTTGTCTTCGCTCTTCAGCCAGCTGGAAGTTGGTATCGGCTTCCGTTTTTTTAATGAACGCATACACCAGGAACAGCAACGCAATAACGGTAAGTGTACCGAATACAATGGCGGTAACACGGGCGCGCTGTAATTTCCGTTTCTGCTCCAGTTCGCGTATCCGCTGCTCGGTCTCGAACTCTTTTTTCGAGTATTCGAGGAACACCATGGTACGCTCGAAGGCCGGGTGGTAACGCTGGCCCCAGATTAACGTTGGTTTGTGCTTGGCTTGCCAGTTCAGGGCAAGTTGTAAATCGGGCGGGCGCCACAAGCCGGATTTACCCACCTGGTACATTGAGGCGGCTTCGGCCAGGCGCAGGTACATCTGTACGGCATCGGCTTCGTCATCCACCCAGTTTTTTAACCGCACCCAAATCCGCATTAAACTCTCATGCGAGATGTCAATCATGGATTTGGAGGTGATGGGTGTGCCGTGCGCGGGTGTAAGTAAGGAGCGGCCGGGCTCCCTGAATTTTTCGATTACCTCAATTACTTCGTCTTCCGAACAGTCGGCAATGGATGCAATTTCATTCAGCCGTGTAGGCCTGCGGATGCCGAAGTTTTCACCGCGTTTTTCGGTAATGGCTTTAAACAGTACTTCGCAAATGCGTTGCTGGTCTTCATTAAGTTCATCAAAGGCTTCATTGGCGTGCATGCTCAGCGCCTCGCGCATGGTGCCAATGGCCTCATAATGCTTCAGGTCAACGGGTTCATCCTCGTAATCGCGGTAGTTGGCCCAGTAACTCCATGTACGCATCAGTGCGTGCTGCAGAATCGGCAACTGGTCGGGGTTATCGCCCAAATCATTCAGCAGTTGCTGAACCAGGCGCGGGGTTATCTGCGCACCGCCCACCGCCACCGGACCTTCAATGGCTCTGCGTTTCTGGTCGCGCGTTAGCTGCGGTATCAGGTAATGGCTGTCGTTGATTTTGCGGGTTAGTTCCGGAAATTGGGCACAGTCGCCAATAAAATCCGACCGCATGGTTATGGCCACATAAATTGGGGAGTCGGGGTAGTTGATGGCTTCGATAAGCAGGTTAACGAAGGCCAGTGTTTCATTAACCGAATTGGGGTCGGTGCTGTCTTTAAAGCGGAACAATTCTTCAAACTGGTCAACCAGGATGAGGTAATTCACATCGGCCGACCTACGCGATTGCTCCACGGCTTCCACAAGGCCCAGTGAGCTGCTTCGCAATAATGTTGAAAAGATGGTGCGCTTGATTTTGCGCTCGTCCGCATCGGCATCGAGATACTCCTTGTTATTCTTAAGGAGTGATTCAGCCAGGTTATCAATGGGCCCGGCCCCGGGACGGGTTACTACCACCTCCCAGTTGGGGCTGGCATCGGTAAGAAAGCCTCCATATAATATAGGAAGCACCCCGCAGTAGATGAAGGATGATTTACCGCTTCCGGATGGACCGATAACACCCACGAACCGGTTCTTGGAGAGTTTCAGAAGAACTTCATCGCTTTGTCCTTCACGCCCGAAGAAGAGATGGCTCTCTTCAATTTTAAAT
>JAGUUF010000024.1 GCA_020063545.1 Cytophagales bacterium | reverse complement strand
GTCAACAGCCTTTACGGAAGCATGGATAAATTCACGGAGGCTGAACGTTGCCGGCATCACCTCTATTCCCTGGAAATCCAGATTCCGGTAATCAATCAGGTTGCGGATCATGGCCATGCCATCGGCAATAACGATATGCATTTTTTCAAGGTAATTCTTCTGTTCGTCCGTCAGGTTTGAAGCATTCATCTGTAACAGTTGCACCAGGGCGTGCAGGCGGTTGAAAGGAGATTTTACATCGTGCGAGGCAATGGTGAGCAGGTGGCGCTGGCTCTGCGTAAGTTCTTCAATTTTCTGAAGAAGTTCCCTGGCCTGTTCTACGGGTAATTCCATCCTTGAAAAAAATCGGAATGATGAAGGTAAGGATTTGAATTCAGATGCGCACCCGGATTTCATCCTGGTAATCAACCGGAATGGTAACCGGCACGCCTTTATAGGTAAACCGGATGGAGCCTTTGTACCGGATTTTCATTTTCTTTCCGCCCAGCACAGCCAGCACGGTGTCAAAAAACCCGAGTTCCTTCAGGTTCAGTTTCACCTCCAGAGGCACGGTAAACTCCGCCCGTGCCGGAACTTTTGCTTTTAATTTCTGATCAATCAGCGCGGCCTTCTTGCCGTCCACAAAAACTTCCATATCAATTTTGCGCAGGGTCATGCTGATGTTATTGGGATTGTATAACACGGCATTTGCCCGCAGAAGCGGATCGGTGTTAACATCCACCACAATATCCTTTATCCTGCGCAGTTCTACTTTTTCTTTCGGAGTGCAGGCGGCAAGAAAAAGGAGCACTACTAATAGAATCCACACCCCCCTATCCCCGCTTGAGGGGGGAATAAGGGGGGTGTTAAAGAATGTACATCCGCGTATCTTCATTCCGGTAAGTATAGACAATCTCGTGCTAACTTTGTTACATGAACCTCCTCTTCGACAGCATTGCAACAGGTTTGGCCGAACAGGATTTTGCCATTACCGACCAATTTTTAAGCCAACCCGAGGTGGAGGCCATAGTTGCGTTGCCGGAGTTTCAGGCCGATCGGACATCATTCAAAAAAGCGGGCATCAGCAAGCAGGTGCAGGTAAAGGAAGAAATCAGGGGCGACTACATTCAATGGCTTGATAAAGCCACCGCCCCCGGTGCGGTAACCGTTTACCTGAAGCGGCTGGATGACCTTATCCGCTACCTGAACCGGAATCTTTTCCTTAGCCTGAAGGACGTTGAAGCGCACTTTACGGTTTATCCGCCCGGCACATTCTATAAACGCCACCTCGATCAGTTTAAGCAGGATGATCACCGCAAACTTTCGGTAATATGCTACCTGAATAACGACTGGAAACCAGAGCATGGAGGCGAACTGCGGCTATACCTTCCCGGCCGCACCCGCGATGTTTTACCCGAAGCAGGGCGACTGGTTTGTTTTCGGAGCGACCGGATTGAACACGAAGTGCTGCCCGCAACGCGCGAGCGGCTGAGCATTACCGGCTGGATGTTGGATAAGGAAAAATTTCTGGTCTAATGCTGTTTGGCCGGGTGGCTGCGCACCCAGCGCAGCACGTTTTCCAGGTAAGCGGCCGGTAACTCATTCTTGTACATCTGGCGTATAAACTCCGCGGTTACTTCTTTGTCATTTAAATGCGGTTGTTGTTCCCTTATCCTTGTTCTGATCTGGTCGTTCACTTCGTCTATCATATCGAAGCCGAGTTTAAAACGCTCAGCTTCCGGCAGCGACAGCCACACCTGCAACTGTTTTTTCCGTATAGGGTCAGGGGTATCGGTCATAGCAGGCCAAAGGTAGCCAGTTGTAATTCGTCAATCCAGTAGTCCAGGTATTTTCTGTCAACCGGGTTTTCCAATAAGTTGCGCAGATCATCCAGGTGGCGGTCGCTTTGGAAGTCCTGAATCCAGATTAATTTGGAAAGAATCAAATCTTCTATGGAAACAAGCCAGGCTTCTTGTCCGAAAATTTTTTTTCTGATTCGTCTGTTAAATTCTGTTTTCCGGTAACTTGTATTTTTCCTGACTACAAAATCAATTTTAAACCCCGAACGGTTATCAATAACATTGAACATTCCACGCCTCTGTAATTCTTCTTCTATCGATGGTCGGTGGATATAAAAATTATCTTTGAATATTTCACAAAATGAATCGAGTGAAGCGGCATCCAGTTCAATGACTACATCAATATCGCGGGTTACACGGGCAGTGCTGTAGGCCAACATGGCAATGCTTCCCGAAATCATATAAGGAATATGTCGTGCCTCCAGTTGTGTGACTACTTCTTTACAAAGCGCTGATATGCTCATGATTACGGCAAAGTAACGTCATTAAGGTAATCGTCAAAAAGTGATGCGATTGCTTTTTCTGATTCAATTTCTAAATTTAAACTATGCCACCGGTATTCTTTCGATGAAACCTTACTTTTTAAAGCTATACCAGTACAACCAATGGGCCAACAACCGTGTACTGAACACGTTGAAAACCCAGCAGGTATCGGATTCAAAAATTCTTGAAATCATGGGCCACATTGTTGCTGCACAACTGCTGTGGCTGCACCGGGTAAAGCATCTGCCACCGCCCGATGTAAAATTATGGGGAACGTATTCATTGAATGAACTTTCTTCGATGAGTGACTCGGCCTGCCGGCAGTGGTTGCAATTTGTTCAGGAGCGCGATACCTTTAATGAAGAATTGAGCTACGCCAATTACAAGGGTGAACCATACACCAATAACGTTGAATCCATCATGATACATTTGGTTAATCATTCATCCTACCACCGGGCCCAGGTGGCGTTGCTGCTCAGGCAAAAAGGCTACGAGCCCGTTAACACGGATTTTATCACCTACGATCGCATCCTTCGAGGACAATGGAAAGATTAAAATTTACCGATATGAAAAAGATTTCTTTACAAGCAGTTATTTTTTGTAGTGCTATTGTCGTATTCGCCCAGGATGGCATCACCGTATGTCATACCCCGGCTACTGAAAAGTTTGCGTTATTTGCCTCAAACAAAGAATTTAATATGGCACATGCTGATCCTCTGCCGTACTCGCACCAGAGCCAGGTTGGAAAAATGATCACATTTAAAACAACCGGTGGCCCCGATGCCAACGGTTACCTGCTGGAAGCAAAGAAAAAAACGAACAACTGGATTTTTGTTTTCCAGGAATGGTGGGGACTTAACGACCACATTAAGCGCGAAGCCGAGCAACTGTATAATGCGCTGGGTAATGTTAACGTGCTGGCCATTGATATGTATGACGGCAAGGTTACCGACAAGCGCGAAGAAGCCGGCAAACTGATGGGCGAGTTTAAACAGGATAGAGGTACAGCCATTGTACAAGGTGCATTGGTGTATGCCGGCAAAAGTGCGAAGGTAGGAACGGTGGGTTGGTGCTTTGGCGGAGGGCAATCCCTGCAGGCAGCACTGACAGCCGGCACCCAGGCGGTGGCCTGCGTGATGTACTACGGCATGCCGGAGGAAAATGTGGACAGGCTGAAAACACTGAACTGCGATGTGCTGAACATATGGCCTACGCAGGACCAGTGGATTAACAAAGCGGTAATGGACAAGTTCGAAGCGAACATGAAAACTGCCGGGAAAAAACTAACAATAAAATCCTACGATGCCGACCATGCCTTTGCCAACCCCAGCAACCCGAAGCACAACAAGGAGTTTACGGAAGATGCCTTTAAGAACACAGTGGAGTTTTTTAAAGCAAGGCTGAAGTAAAATGCCGGACTGATTACATCAACTCCTCCAGCATATACTTAATCACATCGGTGGTGGTAACAATGCCCACCAGCTTGCTCTCGTCTTTCTTATCTACAACCGGCAGGGCGTGAAACTCTTCGGTTGACAGAATTTCAGCTACCTGTTTTATGCTGTCGGTTTCTTTTACCACGCGCGGTTTGTGCGACATCACTTGCGAAATAGTCAGCATTTCGAATACGGCTTCATCGGTATCACCCTCACCGGCAAACAAACTACTGAAGGTAAGCCGGTTCAGGTCGGTTTTACTGATAATGCCCACCAGTTGTTTTCCGTGCAGCACCGGCACGTGCCGAATATGATGTTTGCGCACCAGCTCGTGTACATCGGCCAGTTGATCATCCAACTGTACGCTGAAAACATTTTTTGTCATGATGGCGCTTACGGGTGTGTTCTTTTTCATGGCTCCGGTATTTTGTTGATGTTAAAATACCATTGGCCGGATAGTTGATGCCTGAGTAAAATCAGAACAACACCCTGATCTTCATCACTCCCAAACCACCAGGCCCTCCTGGTGAAACCATTTCGGGTAGTTGGGCAGGTGAATCTTCTCTACTTCGTTTCGTTTTACTTTAAGCGTGGGCGTCAGCAGCCCGTTGGCTACCGACCAGTCGGTTTTCATGATGACGGCC
>JAGUUF010000292.1 GCA_020063545.1 Cytophagales bacterium | reverse complement strand
TTTCAGCATAAAATGTTCGAAGCCGCCTTTTTCAATGGCTTCGAGCTCCATTTCCAGCCGTTGGATGTAGGGCGTGGTGGGGGCGTCTTCAATGGTTTTTATCCGCAACTCGCCATTATCAATCACGGCAATCTCCTGGTCATTCAGGTACACCACGTCTTTCGTGTATTCAATGATTGGCGTGGCATCTGACGCCATGAAAAATTCGTCTTTACCGATGCCGATTACCAGCGGGCTTCCCTTGCGTGCGGCTATCAGCAAATCCGGATTTTCAGCCGACATCACCACAATGGCATAGGCGCCTATTACCTGGGTAAGGGCTATTCGTACCGCTTCATCCAGCGCATAGTTATTGCTTTGCTGGATATCTTCAATAAAATGGATCAATACTTCCGTATCAGTTTCGCTGATAAACCGGTGGCCCTTGTTGATCAATTCCTGCTTCAGTGCACTGTAGTTTTCAATAATGCCGTTGTGGATGATGGCAAGTTTTTTCGATGCCGAGTAATGCGGGTGTGCATTGGTGTCGTTAGGTTCGCCATGGGTTGCCCAGCGGGTATGACCAATGCCGATGTGGCTGCTCATCGGCTGGCCGTTGATGTGCTCTTCCAGTTCGCTTACCTTGCCTTTCTTCTTGTACACATTCAGGCCGTTGTTAAGCAGGGCTATACCGGCACTGTCGTAGCCGCGGTATTCCAACCGTTTAAGGCCTTTGATGATCACCTCCTGGGCATCGCGGTGCCCGATATAGGCAACAATTCCGCACATATGTTAATTGGGTTTGGGCAGGGTATAGTACACCCGAAGTTTGATGTTATCCTTGTGAAAAAACACACGGTTTACATTTTTTCCTGCGTTTTTAGGGTAGAGCAAATAGTACCTGAAGCGCGGTTTATCGGGTTCTTCTATAGCCATTTCCTGGGCATAAAGCGTAAAGAAGCCACGGTACGAATTTGTTGAAGACGAATAGGGCAGGCTTAAAAACGAACTCGTTTCGGTGAAAATGGTTAATACACTGTCAACATTTACCACGTTGTAGTCGGGGCTGAGGGTGCGCGTACTGTTGTTGTACAGGTTCATGATTTTCTGGTCGCGTTCGCGGGCCTGTGATGTTTTCTGGCGGTTGAACTTTTTCAGGCGGTTGTCCGGATCGAGCAGGCGCACATAGAGTTCGCCAGGCGAAGGAAATATTTCGGTTGATTCCACATCGGTGATAACCAATTCAGCCGAATTAATGGCAATGTTGGGCAGCGTATCCGATTCCAGGAAGTTGATGAACTCCGAAAAATCAAGTTTGGTAAACAGGCCCACACCCGATTGCACGCACCGCAGCCCGGTAACCGGGTCGAAATCGGTGAAATACTGGTTTATATCTACTTCTGAGCCTGTGCGATCGGATTTAATTTCGTTAAAGCTGGTAATGGCCGATCCCTGGAAAGACAAATTAACCTCCAGGCTGTCGATAGTCGGAGTCTGGTAGTGAAGAATGATTCTGGAGAGAAACGTTGAAGGATTGATGCCGACAATTTTATCAGCCGATGTTGCCTTAACCGCAATGCCTTTAAACTCCTTGACAAACTCATTAAAAACTCCAAACAACGTATCCTTTTTAGAGGTGGGGTTGCCATATCGGACGGCTGCATCAAAAAGCCGTTGGCCAAAAGCCGCACTCAGTGGAATCCGGACAATCACCGTGTCCTGCTTATTTGCGTTAAACTTATCTTTAAACTCAAGCGGGTTGATGTTAAAAGAGCCAGAACCAATCATCGGGCCTAAAGGCACCGAGGTTTTGTTAAAGTAATAGCCGGCCGAGTTCCGCGAAATTTGTTTGGCCAGCTCATACACCTCAAACTGAGTTGGGTTTAAGGTAATTGCTCCATAGGTATAGTAATCAAACCTGAGTTGCAGGATGGCCGAGTCCAACGTTGCATTACTGGCCACCTTAATATTGGGGTTGGTGGTGAAGTACTGGCTGTAAAAACCAGCCGAAACAGTTCCCAGTTTTTCATCGGTATATGAGCCGAGCAGAAACCGATTCGTTTCGCCTGTCCAGTAGTAATTACTGGTCCGTATCGAATCCACCCAGATAACACTGCTGTGTACGGGGAACTCGATAAAGCGAACGTCAAATTTTGATTTTGGATTACGGAATCCCAACAAACTGGCCTCATCCTCACAAGCCAGCAAGAACAGGGCAGCCATAAGCAACTGCCCGGTTCGCTTAACCCACAAGCTCATTATATAAGTTGAAGTATGATTCGGTGTAGTTTTCGGATTTGTCAATGGTTTCTACTTTCTTCTCCTTCATCTTTGAGAAGAGGCCTTTGATTTTTTTGTTTTCTCCGGCCACAATTACAGCATCGGAAAACTCAACGCCCATCTTGATAAAACCTTCGTAGTCGGCCGTCTTCAGGTTTCCGAGCATGTTGTCTTCAATGTCCATCATCTTCACCTTCGAAAGGATGTCGCCCTTGAATTTATAGGTGAAGTCGTTGTTGTAAATGGTGAACACGGTTTTGGTGTTCTTGAACAACGGGTCGTTTTTGTACGTGGTCTTCAGGTACAACGGAATGAAACTGGTTATCCAGTCGTTGCAATGCACGATATCCGGAGCCCAGCCCAGTTTGCGCACCGTTTCAATGGCGCCTTTGCAGAAGAAAATGGCGCGCTCGTCATTGTCTTCGTAAAAGCGGTTTTCCTTATCGTGAAAAACAGACTTGCGGTGGAAGTAATCTTCGTTATCAATAAAGTAAACCTGCAGTTTGGCATTCGGAATGGAGGCAACTTTAATGGTGAGCGGCTTTTCCTCATCGCCAACGGCAATGTTAATACCCGATAACCTCACCACTTCATGCAACCGGTTTTTGCGCTCATTAATGATACCGAAACGGGGTACCAGTATCCTGATTTCCATACCCTTTTCCTGCATGTACTGCGGTAACTTTCGCACAAAATCGGCAACTTCCGAAGTTTGCAGAAAAGGATTAATCTCACTGGCTACATAAAGAATACGGAGTTTTGACATAGGGATAATTTTAGTACCGAACGGAAAAATGAACCACAAAGGTACGTAAAATACCCCCCTTATTCAACCTCTCCGCCAATTTTGGCCCGCCATTCCATGCCTCAAACAAACAGCTAAAAGGCTGATCATCAGTCAATTTCTTGAAAATCCATCGGTTTTACCGGATTTTGGCTTGCCGGGCGCCCACTATTGTTAGCCACCAACGGCTATCTTTCCGGCCAAACAAAATTTGTGACGCACCGCCTGAAATCACTGTTCCAGTATTTGCTTCTCCTTGCCGTGGCACTACTCTTGGTTTGGTATTCCCTCAACGCCATAGCACCGGCAGGCGAGCAGGACAAATGGGACTACCTGGTTCATACCTGGCACCTGGCCGATAAAGGCTGGCTTATGCTCATGGCCTTTCTTGCCATGGTCAGCCACCTCCTCCGGGCCGAACGCTGGCGCATGCTCATCGAACCGACCGGGTATTCAACATCACTTCACCACAGTTTTCTTTCGCTGATGATCGGCTACCTGGTTAACCTGGTGGTGCCGCGCGGAGGCGAAATAACCCGCTGCTACAATTTGTATAAACTCGATCGGTGCCCGTTCGATAAAACGTTTGGTACGGTGGTGGCCGAGCGGGCTGTCGATCTCATCTGCTTCCTGCTCATCCTCATCGCGGCATTTGTGGTGGAGGCTGATAAACTGCTTAGTTTCATTTATTCACTTCCTTTAAAACCCCTCTCCGGCATCAGTCAATGGATAGCCGGATTACTCGTGCTGGTACTCCTGATGATAACCGGTTATGTCGGATTACGGATCCTCCTGGGAAACCCAAAAATCAGGATGAAAATTTTCCGGTTCTGGCACGGGTTTAAATCCGGGCTTGTTACTGTTTTACGGTTGAAGAACCACACACTGTTTTACATCTATTCGCTTCTTATCTGGCTGCTTTACTTTGCCATGAGCTACACCGTTATCATGGCGTTTAGCGAAACCAGCCATTTGGGATGGAGCGCCATCCTTTCGCTGTTTGCCATTGGCTCTATTGCTATGATTATTCCATTGCCGGGGGGCACGGGCTCGTACCATACCCTGGTGCCGGCCGGGTTAACTTTTCTTTACCAGATACCCAAAGCCGATGCGGTAGCGTTTACGTTTGTATTCCATGCCTGGCAAACCCTGATCATGATTGTTGGCGGTGGCCTGGCACTTCTGTCAACATACCTTATACTGGTTAGTCGAAAAAGCGATTCAGCATAGAATAGTATATTTGCCATCTGCCGGAATGGCAGAAACTTTAACTGGTCTGGAAGTTGTTTAAAGAATAATCAAAAATCAGAAAATATGGGTCTTTTAATAATTGGTGTTGTTTTTATGCTGGTGGGGATGATGGTAAGCGGACGGCTGAAGAGCAAGTTTCGCGAGTACTCCCAAATCCGGCTGAACCAGAACCTTACGGGCGCTGAGATTGCCCGGCTTATGCTGGCCGATAACGGAATTCATGATGTGCAGGTGATAAGTGTTGAGGGGCAGTTAACCGATCATTACAATCCGGTTAATAAAACCGTAAACTTAAGCCATGATGTGTACAACGGCCGCAACGCGGCAGCAGCAGCTGTGGCCGCTCACGAGTGCGGACATGCCGTGCAGCACGCCACCGCATACTCCATGTTGGAGTTACGCTCGGCTATGGTACCGGTACAAAACATTACTTCGCGCATTATGAACATCATCTTCTTTGCCATGATGTTCGGTGCTTTTGCCGTAAAGGGATTATTTTCCTTTGATACCGCCTTGCTGGTTATCATCGGCTGCTATACCGTATTTGCGCTGTTTGCCCTGATTACCCTGCCGGTAGAATTTGATGCCAGCCGCAGGGCACTTGCCTGGATTGAAGCGCGCGGCATTGTTACCTCGCGGGAACACGAAATGGCAAAGGATGCGCTTAAATGGGCTGCTATGACCTATGTGGTTGCCGCCATTGCTGCCCTGGCCTCGCTTATGTACTGGGTAATGATTTTCCTGGGAAGGCGTGAGTAAATAAAAGTCTGCAAATCCATTAATTTTGAAGCCTGAGGTTTAACCTCAGGCTTCTTTTTTTGTTAACCCGTTGTTATGAATTTTCAACTCACTGAAGAACACCTTGCCGTACAGCAGGCCGCCCGCGATTTCGCTCAAACCGAATTATTGCCCGGGGTGATTGAACGCGACACCCATCAGAAATTCCCTGCCGAACAAATAAAAAAAATGGGTGAGTTGGGCTTTATGGGCATGATGGTTGACCCGAAATACAACGGTGGAGGGATGGACACCATCTCCTATGTACTGGCAATGGAAGAGATCTCCAAAGTAGATGCATCGGCTTCCGTGGTCATGTCGGTAAACAACTCGCTGGTGTGCTGGGGCATTGAAAAATTCGGAACGGAGGAACAAAAAGAAAAATACCTGAAGCGCCTGGCCAAAGGCGAAGTGATTGGCGCCTTCTGCCTGTCGGAGCCTGAAGCCGGCTCGGATGCCACCAGCCAGCGAACAACTGCCGAAGACAAGGGTGATTTTTATTTGCTAAACGGAACCAAAAACTGGATTACCAACGGAGGAACGGCCGGTGTTTATATTGTCATCGCACAGACACATCCGGAAAAGAGGCACAAAGGAATTAACGCGCTGATTATTGAGAAGGGCATGCCCGGCTTTATGGTGGGTAAGAAGGAAGATAAGATGGGCATTCGTGGATCGGATACACACTCATTAATGTTTACCGATGTTAAGGTGCCTAAAGCCAACCGCATTGGTGAGGATGGCTTTGGTTTTACCTTCGCCATGACCACCCTTAATGGCGGGCGCATCGGCATCGCCTCGCAGGCGCTTGGCCTGGCTTCAGGTGCATATGAACTGGCGTTGAAGTATGCCAAAGAGCGTAAAGCCTTCGGTCATTTTCTTTCCGAGCACCAGGCTATTCAATTTAAACTTGCCGACATGGCCACCAAGATTGATGCCGCACGGCTGCTGGTGTGGCAGGCCGCTTACCTGAAAGATCAAAACAAAAATTTTGTAAAGGCTGCCGCACAGGCCAAGTTATTTGCCTCGCAGATTGCGCAGGAAGTAACCACAGAAGCCGTACAGATTCATGGCGGCTACGGCTATGTTAAGGAGTACCACGTTGAGCGCATGATGCGTGATGCGAAGATTACCCAGATTTACGAAGGCACCACCGAGATACAGAAGATGGTTATTTCGAGGGAGTTGCTGCGGGTTTAGTGTTCAAAAAGTAATCTGAAACGTTAGCACTTCAGTTCCACGCTTAATCTTTACCGGTATCGTTTGCCCCTTCTCAAATTTTCCGAGCGCCTCCATGTAGCTTTGCACATCTTTTACCGGGTAGTTGCCCATTTCAATAATCAAATCGCCTGCCTGTATGCCGGCCTTTTGCGCAGGACGGCCATCGGTAACACCATCAACTTTCAACCCGGGCTCATCCGATGCATAGCTGGGCATAACGCCCATGGTTACTTTAAACGGACTGCGTACCGCCATGGCGCTGCTTTTGGTTTTCAGAAAGGTAAGTTTCGGCTCGCCATCGAGCTTTTCAATTACCTGCCGGATAAGATTTAACACCGCTACGGCTCCATCGTAATTGATTTTATCCCAGTCATCGGAAGGCTTGTGGTAATCGGTGTGCGAACCGGTAAAGAAATGCAGCACGGGAATGTCCTTCAGGTAAAACGAGGTGTGATCAGAAGGCCCGATGCCGCTGGAGTCGGTTTTGATTTTAAGCTGGTCGGTAGCCAGGTTTTTCAGCAACGGCTCCCATACCGGGCTGGTTCCGCTTCCGTTAACCGCCACCGTTTTTGTTTCTGGATTAAGCCGGCCAACCATATCCATGTTGATCATGAAATTGATTTTGGAAAGATCGGCAGTGGGGTTTTCTGTAAAATATTTCGATCCGAGCAATCCCAACTCCTCGCCCGAGAAGAGTATGAATAAAAAATTGTTATTCTCTTTCTTTTTATTGGTAGAAAAGTAGCGTGCCAGTTCCAGCACACCGGCTGTGCCCGAAGCATTGTCATCGGCACCATTATGGATTTTCTCCTGCGGGTTTGCATCCAGCGAACTGCCCTGGTCGCCCATGCCCAGGTGATCGTAGTGTGCTCCAACAATAATGGTAGTGGCGGCCTTGTTATCGAGGTAAGCAATTACATTGTTTGCCGTGCCCGCTGCGCCTTCGCCATGGGCACCTCCCTTAAACGGAAAAGCCTGTAGGTATGTGCCTCCATCGCCCATCGGTTTAAGTTTCAGTTTTTTAAACTGGCCTTGCAGGTAAGCTGCCGCCATGCGCTCGCCTTCTTTACCGGTACCCCGGCCCTGAAGGGAATCACTGGCAAGTATCTTAATATGCTGTTTGATACGGGTTGCTTCAATTTGTTGTGCATGTAACCAAACTGAACCAACTGACAAAAGGAAAAGAAAAACCAATCTCATAACGAATAGCGTTTAACCGGCCGGCAAGATAACCACCGGTGGCTGAAAAATACAGGCCACCTTCCTGTCCTGGCAGAAATTGATGATAAAAGTTAGTTACGTTCAGTTTTTAACCGGCACCATTTTATTCAGCTCCGGTAAAATCAAATTATCCAGCGGGCTGGGCTGTTTCATCATAGCTTCAATCGCTTCTGTTGTGCGCGGAGCGAAGGAGGAGAGATGTTCGCAACCGTCTTTGGTAATCAGGTAATCGTCTTCTATACGCACCGCAATGCCCCACCACTTCGGGTCGTTGGTGGTGTTTTTCTGTATGTAAATGCCGGGTTCGATGGTAATCACCATGTTTTCCTGCAGCACATCGTAGTTGCCGCGGTCGTGCACATCCAAACCAATGTGGTGGCAGCAGCCGTGCGGGTAGTACAGGTGCTGGTCGGTTGGTTTATCGATGATCTTTAGTTCGGCAAGCCCCTTGTCAATCACGCGGGCAGTAGCTTCATACAAATCCGAGAATGTGGTGCCCGGCTTACAGATTTTCATCGCTTCTTCCTGTGCGGCCAGCACCAGGTCATAAATCTGCTTTTGTTCCGTTGAAAACTTTCCGCCTACCGGTATGGTGCGGGTGATATCCGCAGTATAACCATGGTACTCAGCGCCCAGGTCCATCAGGATAAGTTCCTTAGGATCGAGAGCAGGTTTGTAATTATCGATATAATGCAAAATACAACCATTATGTCCTCCACCAACGATGGACGGATAGCCGACATCTTCGGCCTGGTATTTTTTAAACACATATTCATGAATGCCCTGCACTTCGCGTTCGCTCATGCCGGGTTTCATTGCTTTCATTACTTCCACCTGCCCGATGCAGGAGATCATCACTGCTTTGCGCAGCAAGTCAATCTCTTCCTTTGTTTTAATGCCGCGCAGTTCATTCATTATTCGGATCAACTCTCGTGTGTTTAGTCGGTTTTTAGGTGGCTCAGGCCTCAGGGTAACAATATCAGGATGGTAAACTTTTAGCTTAAAGAGGTGAATAAGGTTGTATAAATCGCTCGGATCCCTTCGATCGTCCCGCACATCGTTATGAAAATCAAAAAACAGGATGGAATCAAATTTCGAAAAGTCGATCGGAAACTTTTCAAAATCGGCATTGTTAAATGCCATTTCAAATCCCAGTTGCTCGCGTGCACCGGTGAATCCCAGCCTTCGACCAGTCCACATTTCCCGGATTGGATTGCTGGGTTGCACAAAAATTATTTCATCAAAGAAGGTACCATTGGGTGCCTGTTGTTTTTCCTTAAAAATCAGCAACATGGCGTGGGGCTCGCGGTAGCCGGTTAAATAATAAAAGTCGGGATCCTGGTGGTACACGTAATCCACATCGTTGCTGCGGTTGCGCACAGCATTGGCAAAGAATACAGCTACTGAATTGGGCGGCAGTTTTTCCCGCAGCTTTTGCCTGCGTTCCTGGTGCCATTCCTTGCCCAGGAAATCGGTGGGCATATCGGGAGCCTGGGCAAGCAGCGTAATGCAGGCAGCTATGAGGATGATGGTGAAGCAGTTTTTCATATAGGGGAAAATGGTTTGATAAATTAGCAAGTAATCCGGAATTAGTAAAGGTGTTTTTACGATTGGCCGTCCGGATATAAATGTGTCCAATCAGCCTATCCGCTGCAATAAAACAATCGAAATTCCTACCTTTCACTTCTAACCCTTCATCTTATGAAACACTTCATAGTTATCACCAGTATCCTTTGTTGCTTATCCGCATCCGCGCAAAAGAAATCACTCCCGCCATCCGGCAACCGCCTGGCCGGCCTTGATGCCGAATTGCAGCAACTGTTGGGTAAATGGCATGCTTCCGGGTTTGCCGTTGCCGTGGTGGAGAAAAACAAAATCATATATGCCAAAGGTTTTGGCTACCGCGATTTTGAGAACAAACTTCCGGTAACCCCAACCACGCAATTCGCCATCGGCTCATGCAGCAAAGCCTTTACTTGTGGCTTACTGGGTATCCTGCGTGAAGAGAAAAAACTATCGTTTGATGACAGCCCCATCAAATACATACCCGAACTCCGCTTTAACAAACCGGAGATGAACAACCTCATTACCATTAAAGATATTATGACGCATCGTACCGGCCTGCCCCGTCACGATTTCAGCTGGTATCTTTTTCCCACGCATTCGCGCGACAGCCTGATGATGCGCATTGAACACCAACCGCCTTTTGCGGCCGTGCGCGAAAAGTGGTACTACAACAACTTTATGTTTTTAACACAAGGCGTAATTGCCGAAAAGATTACCGGCAAAAGCTGGGAAGAAAATATACGCCAGCATTTTTTTGAACCGCTGCAGATGAAAAATTCAACCACGGTAATCGATGGGCTACGAAAGGGAACGGAAGCCGCTATCGGGTATGAAGTGAAAAACAAAACACAGGTAACCAAAATGGATTATTACGACATAGCCGCCATGGGCCCAGCAGGCAGCATTAACAGCTCGGTAAACGAAATGGCCAACTGGCTCATTACCTGGATTAATGGCGGCAAATTCCAGGGCAAACAAGTGCTTCCGGATACCTACGTAAAAGAAGCCATGGGCTCGCACATGGTCATCAACAACGACCCGCCCGACCCGGAGTTTCCGGATGTGCATATGGGCAACTATGGGTACGGCTGGTTCCTCTCTTCCTACAAAGGCCATTACCGCGTAGAGCATGGCGGTAATATTGATGGCTTTTCGGCTAATGTATCGTTCTTTCCCACCGACAGCATCGGCATTGTGGTGCTGGTTAACCAAAACGGATCGGTTCTCCCCTCGCTTATCCGCAACACCATCAGCGATAAACTGCTTAACGTTAAGCCCACCGACTGGAACAAGGTTTACACCAAGCGCGTTGAAGATGCCGAGAAACAACAAGCCTCAGCCAAAGCGGCAACACAGTCAGCACAAAAGAAAAACACAAAACCATCACACATATTGTACGATTATACCGGCAGCTACCACCATCCCGGTTACGGAAAATTTGAATTGTTCGTTGAACGCGATTCGCTGTTTGCCAGAACTCCTTTACAAACCTTGTGGCTAAAACACTATCACTACGATATTTTTCTCCCCTATGAAATAGAAAATGGAAAGATTGATACCACCACTCGCGCCAACCTGCATTTCAATTTCCGCACCAACGAAACGGGAGACATTTCCTCGCTGACGGCTAAACTCGAACCGGCCACCGACCCTATAGAATTTAAACGTACACCAAAAGCTTTAGCGATTGACCGGCAGGTTCTTGAAAGCTATGCCGGTGAGTACATCCTGGCGGGTATGGTGTCAAAATTCTACCTGAAGGAGGATGGCAAAACGCTTTACCTGTATGTTCCGGGCCAACCCGAATACGAGTTGCTGCCAACTGAAAAACATACGTTTGTGATTAAAACCCTGGACGGCTTTAAAATAAAATTTACAGAAACCAACGGAAAAATAACCGAGGCAACCTTTATCCAGCCTAATGGAACATTTGTTGCGAAGCGAAAATAAATCAGTTAACGCGGTTAAAATCTATACCAGCCATTTGCACGGAGGCAATTTTACCGGTTGAACCCAAGGTGAAGGTCAGGTTTTCCTTTCCGTACCATTTCTTTTCAAACCAGCCGCGGAAGGTATCGTAATGCCAGTGATCGAAAGTTGCCTTCAGAAAATTGTTGGCTACCGCGGTTAACCGGTCGCCCTCGCGGGTGATGACCAGTTCACCGAAAACAGGGCTTACATATTTACCGGTGTACTCATCAAGCGGAAGGGTGGGCGTTGTGGCTTCCACACGTTTGCTCTCAAATACCTTTTCTTTCTTTTCGCTTTCGGCCTGAATGCCCCGGTACAGTTGTAAAAATTCCGTGCTCCAGTCGCGCGTACCGCCCAGCACAAACAAGTCGAATGCCTTGTACATGAGCGCGTGGCGCAACTCGGCATGATCGAAATTGCCGAATACGTAAATACCCAGCTTTTCTTCAGGCAACTGCCCATTAATGGCAATGGCACCGGCCAGGCTGCCGGTGTGGAAGTTCACTTTCCTGCCTTTGTAATCGTGCTGAAACCATCCAAGCCCGTAGGTTGTCCAGTTGGGTTTGGTAAGCCGTGCCGTAGGATAAAACTGGCTTGCAGGCACAAGTGTTTGCGGTTTAAAAAGTTCTGCCCACGTTTTAGCGGCCAGCAACCTGCCACCTGCGTACTTGCTGCTGTCGAGCATGCATTGTACCCACTTGCCGATGTCTTCGGCACACGACCACACACTGCCGGCCGCCCCCACCTGGTCAGCACTGGTGTGTTCAATCACGGTAATGGTGCCTTCGATTTTAAAATGCGGCTTGGTTTGGTTGGGATCGGTAACCTCGCGCAGCAGCGGTACGGTGCGGTTCATACCAAGCGGCTTAAACAACCGCTCGCGGATGAATTCATTCCACGGTTTGCCGCTTACTTTTTTGATAACCTCACCCGCGGCAACATAAAAAATGTTCTGATAAATAAAAGATGACCGCAGGCTGTAACTGGGTTCAACGCTGCGCATTTTATACAATACTTCTTCGGTAGGAATGTTCATTACGCTCCACAGAAAATCGGCATTGCCCACGCCCGAGTTGTGGATAAACAAATCGCGGATGCGCAGCTCACGGGTAACGTACGGATCATACAACTGAAACTCCGGCAGGTATTTATGCACCGGGTCATCCCAGCTTACTTTTCCATCATCCACCAGCATGCCCATACAGGCGGCCACCATGGCTTTGGTGGTTGATGCACAGGCAAACAACGTTTGCGCGTTAACCGGATCGGGTTTTCCAAGTTCGCGAACACCGTATCCTTTTGCGAGCAGTACTTTTCCGTCTTTTACTACCG
>JAGUUF010000139.1 GCA_020063545.1 Cytophagales bacterium | reverse complement strand
CTTATCCAGTTCAGCCGTTGTTTTGCCGAGCAGAAAATCCAGGCTCACTTCGAGGGCATCAGCAATTTTAGAAGCCACTTCCTTCCCCGCAGAGTCTCCCAACGGGGACTCTGCGGCTCATAGGTGTGTCTCGTCTTGAAATAGGTTTACATAAAGCGTAAACTTAAAACAGGACAAAAAAAGTAGGCATGTCATAAAAGTCCTCGGGCGCGAGTATAAATACCAAAACTATTAAAAAGTTGCAGCTTGTAAAGAATCCAAAAACCCCGTAAATTTAACTGAATCAACTACTCCTCGTGGCAGATGTTTTGCTATTAATCAATGAGCTAAACGTCCGAAACTACTGATTGGTACCATGCGCATAATCAGAATTCCATTGTTCTATTTAGCATTGGGTGTTGCCTGCTGTACAGACGGTTTTTCCATGTTGAGCGATTCAACGATCAATATCAACCTGCAAAAGCTAGACTCCATCCAGTTAACAACTGCTTCCAGGTTCCATTCCATGCACGCCCAATATGATTCCATCGATCGGGCTTACATTAAGCTTGCAGGAAATTTTCAACACCGAATTGACAGCCTTCAGCAGCTTGGCCAACCTGCCGATGATTTGATCCATAAAATAGACAGCCTCAATGCTGCAAAGGAAGAAAAGTTATACGCCCTGAAATCAAAAAGTGAGAAACTTAAAAGCGAAGTCCGTGAAAAGCTGAACAGCCTTAACCTGCCGCCCGGGTTGAGCGGCTCAATATCCGAATATAGTGCTGCCTTAGATAATCTAGATGTGTCGTTGCCGGGTACCGCATTTTCTATTCCTGAGTTGAACATGCCGGAGATAAAAGGATTAAATCTTTCAGCACCAAATATGCCGGGGTTAAACCTTAATGGTCTGAATGATTTAAAAACATTGGCCGGTCAGGCAGAAGAATTAAAAGAAGGTCTGCCGGGCATGAAATTACCGGAGAAGGAAAAGATTGCAGCAAGAGTTGAAGAAGAAACCTCGGCATTTGCCAGTGACAGACTGGGAGAAATGCCCGATATGCCGCAGATTCCTAAATCGGGTGAGGAGGCACAGCAGCAGGTGCTGAATGAAATGAAAGAGCAGGCCTTTGATCATTTTGGGGGCAAGCAGGAGATTTTGCGGAAGTCAATGGAGCAGGTAAGTGAATACAAGCAAAAGTTCCCGGATGTACAAAGTTTGGCTGACCTGCCCAAAAAAGCTCCTGACCCGATTAAGAAAAAATCCTTCATTGAACGCCTTGTTCCGGGATTGACTTTGCAATACCAGCGCTGGAACGAACATTTACTGGATGTTAATCTGTACACCGGGTATCGGTTTACCAGCAAGTTGACAGCCGGTGTAGGCTGGAACCAGCGGATAGCCTATGATGCTGACCATAACCAATGGAATCAATTATCATACGTGTACGGCCCCAGGGTTTATTCCAGTTATAACTTAGGACGAGGGTTCATAGCACATATAGAAGGTGAAACGATTCGAACGTTTATACATTATTCAATGACTGACCCGCAAACCGGGCAATGGCAATGGGTTTACAGCATGATGACCGGACTTAAAAAAGAATACCGGCTAACCAAAAAACTAAAAGGGACCGCCTATCTGTTGTATAATATGTTTGATCCAAACCATAAAAGTCCCTATGTCGACAGACTCAATGCACGATTTGGTATTGAATATAAGTTCATAAAAAGGCGGGCAAAGACCGAGACCAATTAAACTGCAATCCGGTGTCGGGTTGCTGGTCAATTACCTCAAACTGTTTGTATTTCCTTCCCCGCAGCTCTCCCAACGGGGACTGGAATAAACCTGTCATTTTTTCTGAGGGCTAAACGTACAGGTCGCAAATAACCCAATTACTTAGTAGATTAGCGGGTCTAATTAACTACGCATATGGTATTCGACCTTGACATGATTAAGCAGGTTTACCGGGAGCTGCCCGGCCGCATTGCCAAAGCCCGTAAAACGGTAAACCGCCCCCTCACCCTATCGGAAAAAATCCTGTTTTCCCACCTGCACAGCGACCAGAAGCTGGAAGACTTTGTGCGCGGGAAATCGTATGTAAACTTCGCGCCCGACCGCGTGGCCATGCAGGACGCTACCGCCCAGATGGCCCTGCTCCAGTTCATGTCGGCAGGCATACCCAAAGTACGCGTGCCCTCTACCGTGCACTGCGACCACCTGATCCTGGCAAAAAACGGTGCCGCGCAGGATCTTAAAGAATCGCTTACCGCCAGCGGTGAGGTATTCAATTTCCTCGAGTCGGTTTCCAATAAGTACGGCATCGGCTTCTGGAAGCCCGGGGCCGGCATAATTCACCAGGTAGTGCTGGAAAACTACGCCTTCCCCGGTGGCATGATGATTGGCACCGACTCGCACACGGTAAATGCCGGGGGCCTCGGCATGGTGGCCATCGGTGTTGGCGGTGCCGATGCGGTGGATGTGATGTCGGGCATGCCGTGGGAACTGAAATGGCCGAAGCTGATTGGCGTAAAATTAACCGGCAAGCTCAGCGGGTGGACTTCCTCCAAAGACGTTATCCTGAAAGTGGCCGGTATCCTTACCGTAAAAGGCGGAACCGGGGCCATCGTGGAATACTTCGGCCCGGGCGCGTTAACTCTGTCGTGCACCGGCAAAGGTACCATCTGCAACATGGGCGCTGAGATTGGCGCCACTACCTCCACCTTCGGCTACGATGAGAAGATGGCCCAGTACCTGCGCGGTACCGGCCGCAAGGAAGTAGCGGCACTGGCCGATAAGGTTAAAGAACATTTAACAGGCGACCCGGAAGTGTATGCCAACCCCGACCGGTATTTCGACCAGGTTATTGAAATTGATCTCTCCACCCTCGAGCCGCACATCAACGGTCCCTTCACCCCCGACCGTGCCATACCCGTTTCGAAGTTTGCCGATGAAGTGCGTAAGAACGGCTGGCCGCAGCAACTGGAAGTGGGGCTAATCGGTTCGTGCACAAATTCTTCGTACGAAGACATTACCCGTTCGGCCTCGCTGGCGAAACAGGCGGTGGATAAGAAACTGAAAGCCAAAGCTGAATTTACCATTACACCCGGGTCGGAACAGGTACGCTACACGGTTGAACGCGATGGCTACCTCGGCATTTTCGAAAAAATGGGCGGAGTTGTGCTTGCCAACGCCTGCGGCCCGTGCATCGGGCAATGGGCGCGCCACACCAACGACCCCAACCGGAAAAACTCCATCATCACCTCGTTTAACCGCAACTTCGCCAAGCGCAACGATGGCAACCCCAACACCCACGCGTTTGTGGCATCACCGGAGATAACCACTGCCTTTGCCATTGCTGGCGACCTTACGTTCAACCCGCTTAATGATTCGCTGATTAATGAGGAAGGCAAGCCGGTAAAACTTGATGAACCCACCGGGGTGGAGTTTCCGCCTAAAGGCTTTGACGTGAAAGACCCTGGTTACCTTGCCCCCGCCAAAGACGGCAGCAAAGTGAAGGTAAAGATCGATCCGAAATCAAACCGGCTGCAGGCACTGAGTCCGTTTGCACCGTGGGACGGTAAAAACCTTACCGGCATGAAGCTGCTGATTAAAGCTAAGGGCAAATGTACCACCGACCATATTTCCATGGCCGGGCCGTGGCTGCGCTTCCGCGGACACCTCGATAACATCAGCAACAACACCCTTACCGGGGCCGTGAATTACTTCAACGACAAAACCGACAGCGTAAAAAATCAGCTTACCGGTGAGTACGGACCTGTGCCGGCCACGCAACGCGCGTACAAGGCAGCAGGCATCCCCACGATCGTGGTTGGCGACCATAACTATGGCGAAGGTTCCTCGCGCGAACATGCGGCCATGCAGCCACGCCACCTGGGCATACGCGTAATCCTGGTTAAATCCTTTGCGCGCATCCACGAAACCAACCTGAAGAAGCAAGGCATGCTGGCGCTTACGTTTGCCAACGAAGCCGACTACGACAAGATACAGGAAGACGACACCATTGATATTGTTGACCTTACCTCCTTCGCTCCTGATAAACCGTTGACCCTGCTGCTAAAGCATAAAAACGGAACCACCGATACCATTAAAGTAAACCACAGCTACAATGCGGGGCAGATAGAATGGTTTAAGGCAGGTTCGGCCCTTAACCTGATGGCCCGCCAGATTGCCGGTGCCGTGAAGAAAAAGAAAGCCGCACCTAAAAAAGCCGCTAAGAAAGTTACGGCAAGAAAAAAACCGGCAAAGAAGAAGCCGGCAAAAAAGGTATCGGCCAAAAAAAGTAAAAAAGCAGCCAAGCCGAAAAAGGCTGCAACGAAAGCGGCCGCAAAGAAAAAGAGACGTTAGACCATTAAAACCATGAAGCAACAAATTGTTACCCCGGCCCGGTCGCTCACCAAAGAAACCGAGGCGCTTTTAAACAAGCAGATTGTGATGGAGGGCAAGTCGGCAGCAGCTTACCTGTCCATGGGCTCGTGGTGCGAAACAAAAGGCTACGAAACCTCTTCGCAGTTTTTGTTTAAGCATTCTGATGAAGAGCGGATGCACATGCTCAAACTAATTCATTATGTGAATACAGCCGGAGGTCACGGGCTTCAGCCCGAAATCACAAAAATTAAACATACCTTTAAAAACCTGCGCGAGGTTTTTGAAACCGTGCTGAACCACGAACTCGAGGTAACCAAGTCCATCAACAGCATTGTTGACCATTGCTTTAAAATTAAAGACTTTGCCACGTTTAACTTTCTGCAGTGGTACGTGATGGAGCAACGCGAAGAAGAGACCCTTGCACGCAGGGCCGTTGAACTGTTCGACCTGATTGGCGAAGAAGGCGTTGGCTTATGGATGATTGACCAGGAAATCGGGAAGTTAGAAATGTACGCGTCAAAAGTGTCGGGTAAGCCTGTTTAGAGATAAGACCTAAAGCACATCACGGAGCACCATCCTGAACTCATTCAACATCATGGCGGTGGCGCCCCACACAACCTCACCATCAATTTCAAAATGCGGGGCCAGCATGGTGTACCGGTTTGCTACCAGGATTTCTTTTGATTTCACGGCATTATCGGGCAGTATGTCGGAAAGTTTACCGTACAGTATCCTCACCACCTCATGCTGATCGGGCCGGAAGGATACCGATGATTCCGTGATTCCGACCACAGGGGTAACCATGAAATTACTGGGCACCACAAAAAAGTTGCTGAGCATACCGGCTACCGTAACGTGTGCGGGGTCAATACCGATTTCTTCGTGCGCTTCGCGCAAGGCGGTTTCTACCGGGGTTTCACCTGCCTCGGCTTTCCCTCCCGGAAAACTTACCTGGCCGCTGTGGAGGCCGGAATAATCGGGCCGCTTAATGAGCGGAAAGATAAAGGTGTCTTCCTGCGGGCACAGCAGGATTAAAACGCTGCCGGGCTTTGGCGGCAGTTTATGCTCGAACCTGGGAATGGTGTTGCCTACGGGTTTAGCCCTAAGGGGTTCGTGGGCAAGGGGGCCGGGTAAATTCTCTACCAAACGCTTGTTAAGTTTATCGGAAAAGTGCCCTAAATCCATAAAACCACTAAATCTGAATTTTATCGAAACTTTACTGAAGGTTAACAAAATAGTGCATTATTTTCTTTTGTAGATTTGGTAAGGTGCGGAAAATCCGTGCTCTAATTTTCAGCCTAAACCAAACTGATTATGATGAAAAATTACCAAAAATCGGGGGTAACCCTTCTGCTGCTGTTGCTGGCAATGGGTTATTCTCTCGCGCAAAACTATTCCGTAAGCGGAACAGTAAAAGACAGCCGTACCGGTGATGGTATGGCAGGAGTAAACGTTGTTGTTAAAGGAACCTCGCAGGGTACAATCACGAACATCAACGGAGCTTTCACATTGAATGTTCCAACCAGTCCGGCAACCCTTCAGGTATCCTTTATCGGTTACCGGACTGCCGAGGTCCAGGTGAGCACTTCGGTTACCAATGTAAATGTGGTGCTGGAAGAAGACGTTACCAGCCTTGAAGAAGTTGTTATTTCCGGTTTGGCAACAACAGTTAAACGAACCAACCTGGCAAATGCCGTTGTGAGCGTTGATGGAAAAGAGTTAATGGGCACAACAAATCCGCAAACACTTGACTACGCGCTGTATGGCAAAATGACGGGTGTAAACATGAACTCGAACAGCGGGGCTCCGGGTGGCGGTGTAAATGTGAATTTCAGGGGAATAACCACCCTTGGCGCGGGGGCATCACAGCCGTTGTATATTATTGATGGCGTGTATATGAATAACTCTGCTATTCGTAACGGGCGATCGGAAGCAAACCAGGCGGGAGCCGGATCCAACACCAGCAACCAGGATGATGCTGCAAACCGTCTGGCCGATTTAAATCCGGATGATGTAGAGCGGGTGGAGGTACTTAAAGGACCCTCAGCGGCCGCAATCTATGGAACACGGGCAAATGCCGGTGTGGTAATTATTACCACTAAAAAAGGCAAGCAGGGAAAAACAAAAGTTTCATTCAGCCAGGATTTGGGTTTTGCCAAAGCTCAGAACCTGAATTTTTATGAGCCATGGAACGAGGACAAAGTTGTTTATTATCAAACTGAATACCTGGGTAATGTTGCTGCTATTCCGGCCGAAGTGGCTGCGCTTAATCAAGCCATAGCTGAAGGTCGTAACCTTGATCTTGAAAAAGAAATGTATGGTGAAACTGCTTTTCTTACCAACACGCAAATAAATGTTACGGGTGGAAATGAAAAGACTTCTTTCTTTGTTTCGGGTGGCCTTCAGGATGAGGATGGTATTATCAAGCACACCGGGTTTAAGCGATATTCTATACGGGCCAATATTGACCACACTGTTTCTGATAGGATAAAGCTCGGTATAAATACCAATTATGTTAAAACTGACAATCAACGCGGGTTTACAGGTAACCAAAACAATACGGGCGGAAGCCTTGGGTACGCCATTGCCTATACCCGCTCGTACCGTAACCTGAAACCCGATGCCAACGGAAACTATCCGGATAATCCAGACTTTAATGATAATCCGTTTGCCATCAGGGATTTGGCCGAAAATAATCAGTTCATAAACCGGTTCATAACAGCCGGTAACCTGAGCATTGGTATTTTGCAAAAGCCAAACTACGACCTGAAATTCATATTGAATGGCGGGGTTGATTACATGGGTGCAAATACAAAAGTGTACATGCCCGAGATCTTGCAACACCAGCGCGCGCTTCCAAATCCCGGTGACGTTATTTACGGTAACCAGAATGACTTAAACTCCAACATCCAGGGATTTTTGGTTTTCAACGCTACATAGGGCGCTACCACTTTCACTACGCAGGCAGGCGCAGTTCGGCTAAACCAAGATTCAAAGTATCAGTTGATAAGGGGTCAGGGCCTTAACGGTGGTCAAAGCAACCTGGCGTATGCCCAGGTTGTATCAAACATGTCGCAGATTAACCAGAAGACTTCTGATGTGGGTATTTATGCACAGCAAGAAGTTAACTGGGGCGACAAGATAATTGGCACGTTAGGTTTACGCCTTGACAAATCAACGTTAAACCTTGATCAGGATAAATTTTACACCTTCTATAAAGGTTCGGTTGCGGCCAACATCTCAAATTTTAGTTTCTGGAGCATTGACCAGGTTAACCAGTTAAAAGTAAGAATGGCCTTTGGTCAATCGGGTGGCTTACCATTATACAACCGCACATTTGTTGTAATGAATTCACAGCTAATCGGAGGTGAAATAGGATTTCAGGTGGGTACGCGCGATGTTGACCCTAACCTTAAACCGGAAATTGCAAACGAACTCGAATTTGGCGTTGATGCGGGTTTCTTAAACAATAAAATTTCGCTGGAAGCCAGTTACTATATTAAAAACGTAAATGATCTGATCATTGACCTTGTACCGGCCGAGTCAACTGGTATTACTGCCATTGCTACCAATGGTGCCGATCTGCAAAACAAGGGCATTGAACTTGCCCTTGGTGCTACCCCGGTAAGCAACAGTTCCATTAACTGGTTTACCCGCGTAGCCTGGTGGAAAAATAAGGCCGAGATAACGGATTTACAAATACCGGCCTACACCTTTGGTGGATTCGGAACCGCACTCGGTACGTATATAATTGCCAAGGGATATTCACCAACAACGATTGTCGGAACCCCTGTTGATGTGGACAATCCAACCCCCGTACCGGGTGTACGCGTTATTGGCGATCGCCAGGCCGACTATGACCTGTCATGGTATAACTCAATTACCTTTTTAAAGAATTTTGAATTCTCGTTCCTGCTGCATTATAAAAAGGGAGGTGATAACATCAACCTGTCAGCCCTTCTGTGGGATGATGGAGGATCAACTCAAGGGTATATGAACGATCCGGATGGCGATGGACTTGTATTTGGATTAGGCCGTTTGTTGGATTGGGTGGGTACAGGCCAGGGTCGCGTACCGTCAACCTACATTCAGGACGCGACTTATCTCAAACTTCGTGAGGTGGGGCTTTACTATAATATACCAAAGTCGCTAACCTCAACCTGGTTTAATGGATCTATCAGTAATGTTAAAATTGGTTTTTCCGGAAATAACATCCTGGTATCAACCAAGTACGGAAGTTATGATCCTGAAGTATCCAACTTTGGGGCGCAGCCCATTAACTCGAACGTAGAGGTTACTCCTTATCCGAGTTCGCGGAGGTTTTTCTTTCACCTGACTGTTGACTTTTAAATATTAAATTCAATCAAAATGAAACTAAAAGTATTACTTATAGCAATCAGCCTGGTACTGTTTACCCAGACTGCCTGTGAAATTGACCCGGTTGTTGACCCCGATAACCCTACGCTTGCCGGTGTACTAACAAATGCCAGCAAAGCGCAATTGCGT
>JAGUUF010000354.1 GCA_020063545.1 Cytophagales bacterium | reverse complement strand
TGCTCAGCGCAACGGCACACAGTCAGGATAACCTAAAACCAAGTATGACTAAAAATCTTTCGCTGGCCACATTCGGGAGCGGCTGCTTCTGGTGTACCGAGGCCATCTTTCAGCGCGTTAACGGGGTAGAAAAAGTTGAATCGGGGTATAGCGGTGGCAGGGTAAAAAACCCTACCTATAAGGAAGTTTGCAGCGGCCTGACCGGCCATGCCGAGGTGATACAGGTTACCTACAACCCGTCAGTTATTTCATACGATGAGTTGCTCGAGATTTTCTGGCAAACCCACGACCCCACCACCCTTAACCGCCAGGGTGCCGATGTGGGTACGCAATACCGGTCGGTTATCTTTTACCACACCCCGGAGCAAAAACAACTGGCCGAACAATACAAGATAAAACTCGATGCATCCGGTGCATTCGACAGGCCTATTGTAACAGAGATTAGCCCCTTTACCGCTTTTTACAAAGCCGAGGATTACCACCAGAATTACTACAACCTGAACGGCAGTGCCCCGTACTGCGCGTACGTAATCCAGCCCAAGCTTGACAAGTTTAAAAAGGTATTTGCCGGCAAACTGAAGAAATAAGGCCGTTCCTGTAAAATCAAAAAATCAGGGTATTTACATGTAACCTTTGGCTTTTTTGGCCGTTAAGATGGGCTGAGTAGAGTAATTCTTCTCATAGGTTTAGGTTTAGGTAAACAAAAAAGTCCCGGGGCGCGGGACTTTTTTGCTTTTAGCGAGGAAACAGCACCTTCAGGTTTATTGGTGGACAATGCGTTCAAAAAGCCTACCGCGCAACACCAACATGGCAAGCTATCGCTGCCGGGAAATAGAACCTATTTTTTCAGTAGATCCCGAATCTCGGTAAGCAGTTGAACATCGGCAGGGGGCGGTGCCGGTGCCGCGGGTTTTTCGGCTTCCTTCTTTTGCGCGGCATTTACTCCCTTCACAATCAGAAATAACACAAATGCTATAATGATAAAGTTAAGCACTCCGGCCAGGAAGTTGCCATACTTTACAGTTCCGAAAATAGTAAGCTCGTTTAGCTGGGTTAGCTGGGCAGCATCCAGGGCGGGTTTGAGCAAAAGCGGGGTGATGACATCATCAATCAGCGAACTCACAATTTTACCAAAGGCCCCGCCAATAATAACGCCCACGGCCAGGTCAATTACATTGCCACGCATGGCAAACTTTTTAAATTCTTGAAGCATACAGGTTATAGGTTATAATGTTTGTACCGGCTAAAGTAAAATATTTTGAGGTAAGTTCTCCGACCGGCTGGCGGGAGTTTTATATGGCAGCATACCGGATCCTGTAGTTACTTAACCAGGTTAACCGGGTTACGCAGGCGGTCATAAGCTGTTAGCTCCACACCTGCGCTGCCGATAAACATGTTGGCGCTCACTTTAAGCGGGATAAAGTTCTTGTCATCGGAAAACCAGATGGTAATAGAGTTTTCACCGCTGAATAGCTTATTGTCGGGCATAATGGGCTTTAACACCACGGCCCTGAACTTACCGGCTTTCACCCGTATGGTTTCCTTTCCTTTGTACAGTATTTTCAGGTTGTAAAAGGTATCTTCAAAGAAGCCGCTTACGGTTATGGTGTCGTTAAGTTTTACCTTGCTATAATCATGGGTGCGCATGTACATAAAGCCGCCAATCAGGTCGCGCACCTGTGCAGGCGCATCGTAATAAACAGGGTCTTTGTACTTACCGGTTTTCTGGTTAATTACCTTGGCCGTGATTTTTCCGTTCAGGTGGTCGAATAGGATCACCTCGTCCTTTTTGTATTTCCCTTCGCGTATTTTCCGGTACGACATGTGGGGAACCAGCGCCACCGTATCGATGTAGGCACCCCACTGGTCGTTTACATCGGCCACCCAGTCAACCATGCCGGTAGTTCTTCCGTAAACATCCACGCGGAAACATTTGCGTTCGTTCATCACGGTGTACTCCTCATGAATTTTAACCGTGCCTTTGCCTATGTTGAAAATACCGTAGTGCATTTTATACTCCAGCGTTTCACCACGGGTAAAACTCTCATTTTTAACATACGGATAGATGTCGTTGCGCTCGGGCTGAAACGCAGAAAGGAGCATGAGAAGGGAGGAATATCTAAAAAATGTTCTCATGTAAAATCCCTGTAAATTTAGGTAACAGATGTTTCCAAACCATTAAATCTCAAAGGCAATGCCAGAGTGCGGTACCCGTTCAAAATATCACAAAATCACACGGAAACACTGTTTTCGCGCAGGGCATCGTTAAGCGAAGTCTTTTTATCGGTACTCTCCTTCCGTTTTCCTATAATCAATGCGCAAGGCACATGATATGTACCGGCAGCAAATTTTTTTGGAAACGAACCGGGAATAACCACCGACCGCTCTGGCACATATCCTGTATATTCAACCGGGCTGGGGGCGGTAACATCTATAATTTTGGAACTGGCGGTAAGCACCACGTTGGCACCCAGCACCGCCTCTTTGCCGATGCGCACACCCTCAACAATAATGCACCGCGAACCGATAAAGGCATTATCCTCAACAATTACCGGTGCAGCCTGTACGGGTTCCAGCACGCCTCCTATTCCAACCCCCCCGCTCAGGTGCACATGCTTTCCGATTTGGGCACAACTGCCCACCGTTGCCCAGGTATCCACCATGGTACCTTCATCTACATACGCCCCGATATTTACATAAGAGGGCATCAGGATGACGCCCTTAGCCAGGTAACTTCCGTAACGGGCCACCGCGTGGGGCACAACCCGTACACCCAATTGGCGGTAGTTGTGTTTCAATGCAATCTTGTCGTGAAACTCCAGGGGGCCGGCTTCCAATGTTTCCATTGTCTGGATGGGAAAATACAGGATAACCGCTTTCTTAATCCATTCATTCACCCGCCACGAATCTCCTGAACGTTCAGCAACACGAACCTCTCCTTTGTCAAGTTTATCGATAACTGTCCGGATGGCCGATTGAACAGACTCATCCTGTAACCGCGTTCGATCTACCCATGCCTGTTCAACAATTTGTTTTAACTCCATTTTACCTTAGTTTGACTGATTGAATTACCCTAACGTTGGCGCAAGTAATAAAAAAAAGAACAATCGTACTGGCTTCGGTATTGAAACCGGTTACCGAAACGCGCATGTTCGAAAAATTAGGAACCTCCCTGGCAGCCATACCGGAAGCCGACATACACATAATCGGATTTCCATCATCCGGGTACGCTTCCGGCCAACTCTTGGTTAAGCTACACCCGAACTCGCCCAAACCTTTCCCCCGGATAAGCCTGGCCCGTATGGTTGCACCATCCCGGATCATGTTCAAAACATTATCGCTGAAGCCCGACCTGCTGATCATCACCACGCACGAACTGCTGTGGATGGCGCTTTGGTGCAAGCTGGTACTCGGCTGCAGGGTGGTTTACGATGTACAGGAAAACTATTATAGAAATATTCTGTACACCAAAACTTTTCCGCTGGTTGTAAGGCCCCTGCTGGCGTGCTATGTACGGTTTAAAGAATGGATATGCAAACCTGTTGTTGATGTTTACCTGCTGGCGGAAAAAGGGTACGAACACGAACTCCGGTTTGCCCGGCCGTGCCTGGTACTGGAAAACAAACTTCCCGAACGACTGGCGCACCGGTACAGGCGAACGTCAGCAGGAAATACAAACCTTATTTTCAGCGGCACACTTTCGGAAACAACCGGTGTGCTGGAAGCAATTGACCTTGCCGGCAACCTGCACCGGTTAAACCCGGATATCACGCTGACGATAATCGGAAACTGCCTGTCAGAAAATTTTCTGGATAAGCTAAAACAGCAGGCCTTAACTCATTCGTTTATCCGGTTTACCGGAAGCATTTACTCGGTTGAACATGAACAAATTTTAGAAGCCATCAGCCGGGCCGTTGCCGGGATTATTATTTACCCTGCCAATCCTTCAACCGCCTGCTCTGTTCCAACCAAGCTCTATGAATACCTTGGGCTTGGACTGCCGGTCATCATCCGGCACAACGAGGATTCGCATAAACTGGTTGAGGCGCTTCACGCAGGGATTGTGCTCCAACCCGGACACAAACCCGAAAGCATTTTAACCTGGCTGCTACAGCCGATAACGTTTACCCCGCCCCCTGAAATTTACTGGGAATCGGCCGAAACAGAACTTCTAACCTGTGTTCAGAAATTATTACCGTAAAATTATTTTTTAGGTTAATCTAAACTTTT
>JAGUUF010000143.1 GCA_020063545.1 Cytophagales bacterium | reverse complement strand
GAGCAGCCCTTTCATATCGGCTGCGTTGCTGGGGTACACCACTTTAATTCCGCGGATGGTAAGCAGCGTAGATTCAACACTGCCGGAATGATACGGCCCGCCTCCCCCGTAAGCACCAACAGGCACACGGATTAAGGCTTGAACCGGAAATTTTCCTTTTGTGAGGTAGCAACTTTTTGAAAGTTCCTCCACAAGCTGGTTAATGCCGGGCCAGATATAATCAGCAAACTGAATTTCGACTATGGGCTTCGCACCTACTGCCGACATACCGGCAGTAGAACCGACAATATAAGCCTCCTGGATCGGTGTATTGAAGACCCGCTCATCGCCATACTTCTGTGCAAGGGTTGCTGCCTCGCGGAAAACACCGCCAAGTCTCCTTCCCACATCCTGCCCGTAGAACAACGCCTCGGGATGCTTTCTCAAAATCTCATCCACAGCATGGAGGGCGGCATCAACCATTACTACCTTTTCGGCACCTTTGGGTTTACGCGTTCCTTTTTCCTCTGTAACCGGTGTGGGGGCAAATTCGTGTGAGTCAAAATCATCCGGATCGGGTTCAGCAGAAGCAAGGGCTTTTGCGTAATCAGCCTCTACCCTGTTGCCGGCTTTCTTTTGCAACGCCTTTAACTCTTTCTCGGAAACACCCAAACCTGAAAGGTATTGATGAAACTTGTCAAGCGGATCATCCTGCTGGTGTATCGCAAGGTTCTCACCCCGGTACCACTCTTTTCGAACTCCCGAAGTATGGTGGCCAAGCAACGGGCATTTTGCATGAATCAGTATGGGTGCGCGCTTCTTTCTTACAAATGCTATTGCCGACTCCAGGGCCTTGTATGAATCAACGAAATGAGAACCATCCACCCGAACCCGCTCCATACCCTTAAACCCTGCTGCATAGTCGTATGCATCCATGGCCCGCATCTCCGCCCCGGTTGCTGAAATTCCCCAATCATTATCCTGAACAAGGTAAATGATGGGGAGCTTCTTTAGCACGGCCATCTGAAAGGCTTCGGCAACCTCGCCTTCGGTTACCGAACCATCGCCAAGCGAACACAGCACTATGGGTTTATCCTTTCCGTTCAGCAATCCCTGCGATTCGAGGTAGGCAATTCCATGCGCCATGCCGGTTGCCGGTATAGCCTGCATGCCGGTAGCGGAACTCTGGTGTGGTATGGTCGGAAATCCTTTACGCTTCAGTGAAGGGTGCCCATAGTACGACCGGCCTCCCGAAAACGGATCATCGCGCCTGGCCATTAACTGGAGCATAAGTTCGTAGGGTTCAAGCCCCATGCCCAGCAGCATGGATTCATCGCGATAATACAGCGAAGCATAATCCCATGGTTTCAACTGAAGGCCTGCGGCAAGTTGAATGGCCTCATGGCCGCGCGAGGTGCTGTGTACATATTTGCTGCACACCTCACGGTTCTCATCGTACAACTCAGCCATACGCCTGGCGGTGCACATCAGTTCGTAAGCACGAAGCAGGATGGGCCTGAGGGAATCTTTTTTTGACTTCGGTGTGCCGCTAAGCTGCGCAGTATCCTCCATTTCGCTCTGTTTTTTAACGGCTAAAGATACCAAATTTAAAAAGAGGCGATGGTATATTGAGAATCACTTCTTTGTTACATCGTCCAGGCTCGAAAACTTTCTGCCTAGGCCCGACACGGCTGCCACATTGAAAAAGCCTACCGCCTTCTTTCCCGGGGTTAAGGATTCAATGTTTGAGGATACATTGGCAAGCGGAGTTGAAAACAATTCGGCAAAACCACCCGGCCTGTCGGTTTGGATTTGCACCTGCACCATAAAATCAAATGCTGCTTCGGAGAGGGAATGGATTTCTACATACAGCGAATCGCCTACAACATAAGGTGAAAGCAAGTTGCCATTTTTGTCCTGGTCGAACGGGTTAATGGCTGTGCGGATTGGGGCAATGAAGTTTACCCCTGAAAAATTTCCACCGCGTGAAAAGGCAGCGTCATACGCCAGGTTCAATTCAGCGGGTTTACTCAAAAGCCGGCCATTTTTCCATGTCTTGATCCAATAGGTATCGCCCGGTTCAACCGGGTCAACCGCCCAGAATTCGGCCAGGTAAAGATCTGGAACAAACTGGTTACCGTCTTCCTTTCTAAAGGTAATGCTATCGATTGGCGGCACCCTGCCCATTACCGTTGAGGATTGATAGGACGCTGACCCGGCAAGGATAGTCAAAGTGTACCGCAAACCGGTCTCGCCAAAAACCTCCCCGGTTGGTGGTGTCCATACATACGCACCGGGATCGGAAACACTCTCCTCGAAAAAGTATTCCTTTCCATTGCTATCCACAACGGTAACCGTAGCCCCGGTAACACCGGGCGGAAGTGAATTTTCAAAATACGGTTGCGTCATGGTAAGCCGTACAACCTGTGGCTGCGGCAGGTTGTTGACCCATGCATCCACCACCATAATGGGCTCGGCCACTTCCAGGCGCGGATCAACAACGGTTTCACAGGCAACGAAGCCGAAGCTTATCAGGCCAAGTATTATCTGTATGGTATTCAGTGTCATGGTGCTTCAGAAATGAAAGTTATACGATATAGCAGGTATCACCGTACCGATAACGGAAAGTTGTGTAGCGCGGCTTTCTATGGGTTGGCCGGCCGGCACACGTTCATCGGCTTGTGAGAAATAAATTGAAAACGGATTTTTACGCGCATAAACGTTGTAAAGCCCGAATACCCAATAGTCGGTATTCTTCCGAACCTTGCCCTTTCGTTTAACCGGGTTGCCTTCCAGGCGTGCAGAGATGTCAAGCCTATGAAAAGCGGGTATCCTGAAATTGTTTCGGGTTTCATTGGCATTATGCGGAATCAGGATTCCCTGGATCACATACCGGGAGGTGGGGAATGTAGCGGGCGTACCCGAAAGCAAGGTGAAATTGGCTGAAAGCGACCACCGTTTAGAGAGTTCATAAAATCCGGTAAGTTTCAGGTTATGCAGTTGATCATAACGAGCCGGGTACCAGTTGCCCCGGTTAATCCCCTCCACTTGTAATTCGGTTCGGGCAAGTGTGTAGGCTATCCACCCGTTAATACGGCCGGTCTTTTTCTGAACATAAAATTCCAATCCGTATGCGCGGCCCCTGCCGCTCAGCAGGTCACCTTCCAGGTACTCATTAATCAGCAAGTCGGCACCATCAATGTAATCGATCTGGTTACTGGCAGTGCGGTAATAGGCTTCCACCGAAAGTTCGTAGGCATTTTGTGCGCGGATTGTTCTGAAGTAGCCCAGCGTGAATTGATCGCCCCTTTCCGGCTTAATGTTATTGGAAGTAGGCGTCCACACATCCAGCGGGTTGGATGCCGTAGTATTCGAGATCAGGTGGAGGTATTGCGCCATGCGAATGTAGCTGGCTTTAAGCGAGCTTACCGGATTAACCTGGTACACTACGGCCAAACGCGGCTCCCATGTGCCATAATCACTCATCACCTCACCTCGGTTATAGCGCGTTGATGCAACCGGCAGCCTTCGCACACCGGGTGTGGTATCGTTATAACTGTATTGTACACCAGGCCCAAAACTCCAGAAATGCGAGTAACGCAATCCGTATTCAACGGATAAATTTTCGCCCACGCGTTGGTTATTGCTGGCATAAACGGCTGCTTCAAGGTTATACTTTTTTGCCAGGCTTATGTCAATTGTTTCACCGTTGCTCGCACCCGTTGCCCGTGCAGGCTCAAAGGTGTAGTAAATGCCCTCTCCGCCAAACGACAGCTCATTGTTGCTGCTGATGAAGTAGTTGAACTGGGGCTTGAATGTATAGTTGGCAATGGAGGAGTTCCACTTGAAGTAATCACGGTCGTCTTCACCAAACCGCAGCAGGTAGTCGTAGTTGCTGTAAATGCCCGAAAAGTTGGCAAACAACCTGTCGTTTATAATGGAATTCCACCGGAGGGTAGCGGTGTTGTTGCCCCACGAAAATCCCTGTTGCTTATCGAAGAAAAAAATATCTCTTCCCGTGTACCCCGAAAGGTAAATCCGGTTACGGTTGTTGATGTGGTAGTTTACTTTTCCGGTAAGGTCGTAAAAGTTAAGCCGCGCACCATCCTGAAGAACATCAACAAACGGCCTTGCCAGCACATCAATGTAGGACCTTCTTGCAGCGGCAATAAACGACCCGTTGTTGTTGAGCATCGGGCCCTCAACTGCAAGGCGGCTGAATATCGTTCCGATGCCACCGGTAATTTCATGATCTTTGGCGTTGCCCTCTTTCATCCGCACATCAAGCAAGGAAGCAAGCCGCCCCCCGAATGGTGCCGGTACTGCACCCTTGTAAAGTTTTACATCCTTTACGGCATCCGGATTGAACACCGAGAAAAAGCCAAGCATGTGCGAGGAGTTATATACGGTGGCTTCATCCAGCAGAATGAGGTTCTGGCCAACGTTGCCGCCACGGGCATTATAGCCTGAAGCACCCTCACCCACAGTGGCAATACCCGGAAGTTGCTGCAGGCTTCGGATAACGTCCACTTCACCAAGAAAAGCCGGAATACGCGAAATAGTTTTGATGTCGATTTTATTCACACTCATCTCCACCGATTCCACCATGGAGCGCTCTGCTGTGCCCACTACCACCACCTCCTGCAATTCATTGCTTTGCGTGGTTAGTTCAACGTCAAGCCGAACGTTTTCCTGCAGGTTAACCGTGCGCAACTGCCGGGCAAACCCCACAAATGAAAAATCAATCTCGTACGTACCTTTTGCAAGGGTTATTGAATAAAAGCCGTAAACATTGGTGGTGGTACCGTTACCACCGGCCTTCACCAAAACGGTTGCTCCAATAAGGGCTTCACCATTTGAAGCATCCCGCACATATCCGCTAAGCGTGGCTCTTTCCTGGCCAAAAACCATGAGCCCCGCAAAAAGAAAACCTACGAAGAACAAATTCCTGCACATAAACCGCTGTTCGACATTTTAAACCGTCAATCTATAAAGGTTGTTCTAAAAATTCTATGCAGGGAGCCGGTTTCGGTAATATTTACTTTCTTTATAAACGTTTAACAAATCCTTTACACGCCATGAGAGTAAAACTCCTTTTCATTATATGCCTGTTGATTGTCGTTCAGGCAGCGGTGGCACAAAAAAATGCCCCGAAAATAAGCGCGAACAAACCTGCTGCACTTCGCTCGATTGATGCCCAATCCTCCCAGCTTACCGGCATCAGCGATAAAATATGGGCCCATGCCGAAGTTGCCTTTCAGGAAAATCAGTCGGCCAAACTGCTTGCCGATTATGCGGAAGCCAACGGCTTTACCGTGCAGCGTGGTGTTGCTGAAATACCTACAGCCTTTGTTGCTACCTACGGAAGCGGAAGCCCGGTGATTGGCATTTTGGGTGAGTTTGACGCATTGCCCGGATTATCGCAAAAGGCCGTTCCGACCAAAGATCCCCTTGAAGAAGGGAGGCCCGGCCATGGCTGCGGACATAACCTATTTGGCACCGCCAGCCTCGGGGCTGCCGTTGCCATTAAGCAGTTGATAGAACAAGGAAAACTGAAAGGCACCATTAAGTTTTTCGGAACACCCGCTGAAGAAAAATTCTTTGGCAAACTCTGGATGATCCGCGCAGGGCTTTTCAACGATGTGGATGTTTGCCTCGACTGGCACCCGGGCGCAGAAACCAAAGCGGCCGTTCAAACCGGCCTGTCCCTCGTTGATTTCATTGTCGAATTTCAGGGACAGGCCGCCCACGCTTCGGCCGACCCGTGGAACGGGCGCAGTGCCTCCGATGCGTTGGAACTCTACACTACCGGAATAAACTACTACCGCGAGCACATCCGCCCAAGCACGCGCATTCACTACCACATTCAGGATGGCGGTCAGGTGGTGAATGTAGTGCCCGATTATGCGCGGCTATGGGTGCGCGTTCGCGATCCGAAGCGCGAAACGATGAACGAAGTGTACCAGCGCGTGATGAAAATGGCAGAGGGCGCGGCCATCATGGCCAACGTGCAATACAAAATCAGCCTGGTTTCGGGCATCTATGAAATTCTTGTCAACCGTACCGGGGCAGAGCTTATCCAGAAAAATCTTGAATACCTCGGCCCGATTACCTATACGGAAAGTGAAGTTGCCTTTGCGAAAAAAATTCAGGAAGCCACCGGGAAACCGCAGGTTGGCTTACACAGCAAAGTAGAACCGCTTGAAGCGACCGACCCCAATGCCGGTGGCGGCAGCACCGATGTTGGTGATGTAAGCTGGGTAGTACCCACCGTAAGGCTCAGCGCTGCCACAGCACCGATAGGCACACCGTGGCACTCGTGGGCGGTGGTGGCCTGCGGTGGCATGTCCATAGGGCACAAGGGCATGCTGCATGCTTCAAAAACACTTGCCCTTACCATGGTGGATTTGTTTGAAGACCCGAAAAAGGTTGAGGCCGTTAAAGCGGAGTTTAAACAACGCAAAGGCGACCATGTGTACAGCGGACTCATCCCTCCGGGACCGCCACCGATTGGGAAATAGCTGCAGCAGATTGTCGTCCTGAGCCATCACGCCTTGGCGGGATGATGAAGCACTTTTTACGATAAGCAGCCATACCAAAATTAAAAGATGCTTCGCCAGCCTTCAGCGGTCAGCATGACAAAGTAACAATAAGCCCTGTCAGCTGAGAATGAGTACCCTATTCGCAATACGTATCCGCAATGGCTAATGCCCGGGAAATTATTTTCAGTCCCTCATCCACCTGGTCTTTGCTGATAATTAGCGGTGGAGCAATAAAAATAAAATTCCAGCGCACAAACGTAAACATGCCGAGTTCGCGCAGCGTTGCCGAAATTTTGTTGCTTATCTCCATCTGATTTGGTTTTGCATTCCAGGGTGTAAGGGGTTCTTTTGTTTGGCGGTTCTTCACCAGTTCAATGCAACCCAGCAACCCGGTATTACGAAAATCGCCAATACTGGGGTGGTGCTGCTTCATCTTTTCAACTTCCTGCTCAATGTACCCTCCCATTTTCCTCGTATTTTCAAATAGGTTGTCACTTTCGTAGATGTTAATCACGGCCAGTGCAGCAGCGCACGAAAGTGCGTGAGCTGAATACGTGAGTCCCAGCGGCAACGGGCGATCGTCAAAGTAATGTGCTATTGGGTCGCTTACCAACACCCCGCCCATGGGCAGGTACCCCGAAGTGAGCCCCTTGGCCATGCAAATCATATCCGGAATCACCCCATGGTTATTTACGGCAAACCAATCGCCAGTGCGGCCAAACCCGCTCATAATTTCATCGGCAATCGTAAGAATACCGTAACGCTTCGCTACTTCACTCACGTTCTTCCAATAGCCGGGAGGATATTTAATACAGCCCGATGTACCGGATTCACCTTCCATAATAATGGCGGCAATGCTTTCGGGATTTTCATATTTAATAACCTGTTCCATGTGGGCAGCGGCACGTTCGGCACATT
>JAGUUF010000206.1 GCA_020063545.1 Cytophagales bacterium | reverse complement strand
CCACACACAGTATCTTCATTGTTAAGCCTTTACAAACTGCTTTGTGATAAACTTAATCGTTTTTTTAAACGAGGGAGCATAAGCGTTAAGCCATTGTGATCGATAAAAAATAAATGTTGTCCATCTTCCTAAACCAGTAAACGCATAACATACTTCAAAAAAACGTTCGGCCAGGTGGGCCCTCAGCATATCCTGATTAAACGCCCCTACTACTTCATTTCGGTCGAGCAACCTGCTGAACCACTTACTGATTTCGACTACATCAGCAGTTGAATTAATATTGTTCAGAAAGGCAGCTTTGCAGTGAAGTTCCCATTCTCGATCGGTTAATTCACCCAAATGAGTATTGAGGTAATTTTTCCGGATCATGGAAGAATTTGCCATTCGTTTATTCTCCGCTTCTGACTTTACGGAAAGGTGGTATGTGCGGTAGTAAAGTAAAATTTCACGGATGTTATCGAATCGGTACCGGTCAGCCAGGCGGCACCATAAATCATACTCTTCACTATACTGACGGAATACCGGGTTATAGAAATTTGCCGGGTCATCAAATACCGTACGTCTGAACATTACTGACGGATGGCCAAAACAAACATTTAGTACTAAATAACTTTTGCAGGCTTCATGTGTTGCCGGAAAGTGGTTGACAAACCTGCTTGCCCCGAAGTACTGCATGGATGTTCCCAAAACATCAACATCGGGATGATTCAGCATAAAGGTTACCTGGCGGCCGATACGCGCAGGATGGGCGATATCATCAGCATCCATTCTGGCCAGGAATTCTCCTGTTGAGATAGCAATAGCTTTGTTCAGGCAAGCTGCAAGTCCTGTGTTTTCTGGATTTTTTACTAATACAATTCGCGGGTCAAGAAACGACTGAACAATGTCCATGGATTGATCGGTGCATCCGTCATCAACAATAATGATTTCAAGATTTTCATAGTCCTGCTCAACAATACTTTTCAGGGAAGCGGCTATATATGCTTCGGCATTATAGACCGGCATTAAAACAGAAACAAGCGGCTGTGCATTTACCGTTTCCACCCGATTATTTTTTTGTTGCAAGCGTTAGCTCGCCATGGTTTGAAATTACATAACCCAGTTCAAAAAGTGTGTTTTCAATTTTATTCCGGTTTGCCTTTTCATCGTGTATTTCAAGCCCGACAACTTTTGCGGGCTGCATAGTGTTAATGAAAGCCACGGAATTAAACAATTGTTGTTCAGCTCCTTCTACATCAATCTTTATCGCATCGAAACCATTAACCGCGTAGTTCTGCACCATATAACTTAACGTTATTGCGTTGCAGGCACCATCCGGTGTTACCTCTTCAGTAACAGCATAAGCCCACTCCCGAAGCGATTGCTTCATCAGAAACAACGTTTTATTCTCAACCCAAAGGGCTGCCTGGATGGGTAAAACCGAGGCAGTGCAGTTATTTAATTGCACATTCTTAAGAAGCATAGCATAATTACCCGGATCCGGTTCAACGGAAACGACTTTGCATCCGGGAAACCAGCACCATGACGCCAGTGCAAAGTAGCCCACGTTAGCGCCTGCGTCCAAGCAGGTTTCAGGGGCAGCAGGCTGTTGACTCAACCGGGTAAAAAAAGGATTGTATTCATCGCGGATAAACACCTGGAAAAAAACATAGATGTCGCTGCTTTCGCCTTTTCGGATAACAACCGTAAGCGGCTTGTTTTGGTAACTAAACTTAACCAGGTAATCATTTTCACTTTCGTTCACCCTCACCGGTTGCCGTGAAGCAAAATAAAAAAAAGATGTCCAGATGATTTTATTGTCGGATGCTTTTGAAAACGTGACGCGGTGCAGGTAATATGCCACTACCTTTTTTTTGATAGAAAAGGGTAAAGCCATAAACGCAAAAATTTTCTTCAGAAAATGCATTTTATCTGTTTGGCTGATGAAACCGTCTTTCATAAATGGGCCCAACCTTGGCTATATCGAATAATGCGTATACCGTTTCGTTAAGCCGGTTAGCAGTTGCCTTTAGTTTGTCTTTATTTGCTGCATGTCCGAGTATCAGGTTCGAGGTTTCTTCAACAAAATTTACCGGGTTAACCGTAAAGCCATTCAGGCCATTTTCAATCACCTCATCAAAATCGCCAATGCCTTTGCAAACGATTACCGGCAGTTTTACAAGCCCGGCTTCTTTAACGGTAATGCAACTTGATTCCAGCAAAGATGGATGTACAAGAACATCGGCTGCAGCCATGTACTCAAGCACATTATTGACGTAACCCGGCAGCAAACAATGTTCACGAAGATTTTCAAGCTCAATCATTTCTTCCAATTCCTTCTGTAATTCGCCTTTTCCAAGCATCACCAGCTTAACCGCCAGCCCCTGTTTACGCAATTCTTTAAGTACCTCAATGGAGAGTTCAGGTCTTTTATAGCGTGTTAACCTGCAAACCGTAAGGAGTATAAGGTCGGCCTTGAGCGCTGCTCGCAATTTTGAAACCCGGCTACTATCAGGCTTTTGGTAAAGTTCAAAATTATAGGCAAGGTTAATGTGTGTAATCCGGTTAGCAGGAACGCCCTCTTCCTGTACCATGTAGCGTTTAGCATGATCCGAAACAACAATTATATGCCGGGCTAACCGATACGTTAATTTGTACGACAAATCCTTTCCGAAGCCATAGAGCCTGGCCTCATCAACATGATGCCTGCAAATAATTACCCGGGCCCTGGTAACATACTGGCTTAGCACCGCAATGAAGTTGCAAGGCTCAAGGTGCGCATACACGAGATCAATTTTATTTGATCGGCACACCTGGATGAACTTCAGCATGCGTTTTACCACCCGGATGCTGGTGAACCGGGAGGAGGAGTTATCGGCATGGGTATGGTATCCATATCCCGAAAAATTTTCATGAAGCGGCCCCGTGCTGCTTTGGGTAAGTAAAAATATCCGATGCCCCTGCGCAGCAAAAAAAGCCGCCTGGCTTTCAATATCCCGGCAACGGGTGTTAAGCGGTGTGTAAAACAGGATGTTCACCTGGCGTATGAAAAAAGTTGTATTACTTGATCACGAACTATTCGTTTAATCTCATTCAGCGAGGTATTCCGGGTAAGGTGCAGGTACAGGTAGTACATACCAACTGACACCAACGAAACCAGAAATAACCGGCCGGCATAGTGCATGTCTTCAAACAGGTTAATGGCAAGCAATGCAACAACGGTCAGCAGTAACAGGCCTGCCATTAACGCGGCAATATTCCGAAACCACTGGAAGAGATTTGACTGAATAAGTTTGCAAACCGTAATTATTCTTGGAATAAAAATCAGCGCAAGCACGCTTATCTTCGCAAGAATTACCCCAGTAACGCCATACCGTATGCCAATGATTACGCCTGCCACCAGCAACGACTTTTCAAGAATACTGACAATCAACAGGATATCCGATCTTCCTTGCGAGATAACAAAACTGTCATTAAACGAATTTATGCATTGAAAACATCCGATAACGGCTAACAGCGTTACATACGGAGCTATCGCAATCCACCGGATACCAAACAATAACAACACCAAATCCTCGGCCTGTAAGCCCACCAAAACAAGTATGGGCATGATTGTCAAAATCAGAATTTTTAAGGATTGGTTATATCGGAAACGTAAATCGTCAACGTTATTCTGCAAGGCTGAAAACCAGGGAAACAGCGTTCGGTTAAGTACGTATCCTAAGGAGGTTACCGGTACAGTAACCAATGCCGAAGCGCGGCCGAATAAACCCAAATCGCGCTTACCGATATACTTTCCTATTAAAACCGAATCAAGGTTATTGGCTGTAAAATCAACCAGTTGGCTACCTAAAAAATTCGATGAAAACTT
>JAGUUF010000193.1 GCA_020063545.1 Cytophagales bacterium | reverse complement strand
GAAACCCTTCGCCAAACTGAAAGGGTTCAACTAGCCGGTCGGTAATTTCCTGGCTGTTGGCCGAGTGGTAATTTTTAAGTACCACCTGTTTTTTGTTTTCCACAGCTTCGGAAAGTGTGCGAAACATTTTTGCCACACGCAGCTTTAAGAACTGTTCGGGTAATTCTTTTGCTTCCGAGTGGAGGGCAAGTTTTTTAAGCAGATTGCCCCGCAGCGGATGGCCGCTGGCCCCGCTTTGAATGAGTTGCCGCAAGATGCTGATTTCTTCCAGCGTAAACCTGTCTTCCGGGTTTTCGCCCTCTTCGCGGTGAACAAAGTACCGGCCATGAAAATCCTGGTCAATCATAAACCCGATTTCCTCCAGTAATTTAAAGTACCGGTAAATGGTGCGTGAAGTAGTGTCCAGTTGCTGGGCAAGCTGGTCAACCGTGCGGCCACCGCTTTTGAGCAGCCCGATAAGTTGAAACACGCGGAGGATTTTAGCCTGGGGGATCATGCCTGCAAGCTACGGAAATGACACAGCCTGACAAAGGAAAGCCACAACCTTGCAGCATCTAAAAGAGGTATTGCCATAGCGTTACGGGATTGATGTTGCCCATCAATTCCATCCTCTTTTAGCCGCTGGTCATGCAGCCCGGCCTGAAATGGGTTTCTGTTTGAAGCCTGACATATTGCAATTAACTTGTTGAATTAAATCTCCTGACTATGCGCCTGGTTACCCTGCTCATGTTTATTGCCACGTTGTCCTTTTCACAGCCCTATGACTTGTTGATTACAAACGGAAAAATTATTGACGGCACCGGTAATCCGTGGTTCTATGGGGATATCGGCATTCGTGATGGGAGGATTGCGGCCGTTGGTATGTTGGCACAAATGGATGCCAAGCGGGTTATTGATGCAACCGGATTAATTGTTGCGCCCGGTTTTATTGACGTTCATACCCATATTGAAGGAAGTGTACTGGAAGTTCCAACAGCAGGTAATTTCATTCTTGATGGCGTTACTTCGGTGGTTACCGGAAACTGTGGCGGCTCTGCAGTTGATGTAAAAAGATTCTTCCATCAAATAGACAGCGTAAAAACTTCTGTTAATGTGGCAATGCTTATTGGCCATAACAGTGTTCGGAAAGCGGTGATGGGCGATGAGCAGCGCGACCCAACACCTGCCGAACAGGCGCAGATGGAAAAACTGGTAGAACAGGGGATGGCGGAAGGCGCAGTGGGGTTATCAACCGGGCTTATTTACGTGCCCGGAACCTATTCAAAAACAGGTGAAGTGATTGGGCTGGCGAAGGCTGCTGCCCGGTACGGTGGTGTTTATGCATCGCACATCCGCGATGAGGGCGACCGCGTAACCGAGGCCGTTGAAGAGGCCATCAACATTGGCAGGCAGGCGGGGATACCTGTGCAGATATCGCACTTTAAGGTTACCTACAAGCCAAACTGGGGTAAGTCGGTTTCTACCATAGCGCAGGTTGAAAAAGCAAGGCTTGAAGGAATAGAGGTTACGGTTGATCAATACCCGTACATTGCCAGCAGCACCACGCTAAGCACTACGGTTCCGAGCTGGGTATTTGGCGGAGGACGTGACTCGGTGATGATCCGGCTTACTGATCCAAAAACCAGGCAGAAGATTAAACGAGAAATGGCGGAGATGCTCAGGAAAAAGCGGTTGAAGAATTACAGTTATGCCGTTGTTGCACGGTATGCTCCCGACAGTACGTATAATGGAAAAAACATATCAGAAATAAACAAGTTGCGGGGCCGTAAAACCAAACCGTTGGAGGAGGCTGAAACCATTCTTGAACTGGTTGCCTCTACCGAGCGGGTGCAAATGGTGTACTTTAGTATGAATGAAAATGATTTGCGCAGAATTTTACAATACCCCTACAACATGTTTGCTTCTGATGCCGGCATTAACAAGTACGGTGCCGGTATGCCCCATCCGAGGGCTTACGGCACCAATGCCCGGGTGCTGGGAGTTTATGTGCGCGACTTAAACCTAATCCGGCTGGAAGAGGCCATTCGCAGGATGACTTCCCTGCCGGCAGCAAAATTTAACCTGCGCGACCGCGGCTTGTTGCGCGAAGGAATGTCTGCCGATATTGTGGTGTTTGATGCAAAGACAGTTGGCGACAGGGCAACATTTGATCGTCCGCATGCCTATGCCTCCGGATTTTCATACATCATTGTAAACGGGCAGGTAACAGCTGAAGCCGGGAAGCACACCGGTGTGCGGAACGGAGTTTCGCTGAAGCTCACGTCACCGGTTCATTAAGCGGCAGCGTAATCCGGAACGTTGTTCCCTCATTCACCCTGCTTTCAACCCGTATGGAACCGTGCATCGCTTCTACCTGGGTTTTAACCAGGTATAGCCCAATGCCTTTTCCATCGGCCTGGTTATGAAAGCGTTCGTTAAGGTTAAAGATGCGGTCTTTGAGTGCGGCCGAATCAAAACCAGAACCATTATCTGAAAAACGTAACTGAAATTTTCCGTTCTCCTCCCGCGACTCCACCTGTACCACCAACGGTCTTTGGTTATGCCTGTACTTTAACGAGTTGCTCAATAAATTATACAGGATGCTGTCGATGTAAGCAGGCACGGCACGGCACATGGGCGCAAGGAAGGTGGTTTGTATTTCGGGTTGTATTTCTTTAAGCTTTTCACGGAGCACCAGGCAAACTTTCTGAAACCGGTCGGGCAGGTTAACCTGTTCATAAGCGGTTGAGCCGTCCTTCAGTTCTATCAGTTTAACCAGGTCATCCAGAATGGCCTCGAGTTCTTTGGCTGACTCGGTAAGTTTACCGGTAATTTCTTTATCCGGCAGGTTATAGGTTGCAATAATGTTTACCAGGCCGGTTATTCGCGCCACCGATGACCGCAGGTTGTGGGCAATAATGTAACTGAATTGTTCCAACTGGGTGTTTTGCCTGCCCAGCTCAAGGTTTGTATTAACCAGTTCGCGGGTACGGTGGGCAACCTCGCTTTCAAGCGACTTGTTGTACTGGTTAAGCAGGACGTTGTGTTGTTTGCGCTGAACATTAATGCGGTAAAGCATAAAACTTCCGGCAATCAGAAATGCGATTGCTCCGGCTGCAACCCAAACCAGGGTGCGCTGCTGCTGCAGGCGGGCATTTTTAAGTTCGGTTTCCTTTAGCAGCAGTTCGTTTTCCTGGGCCAGTTTTTGGGTTTGGTAGTTAACACGCAGGTCTTCTATGTATTGTAACTTATCTTCATTGAAGATGCTGTCTTTGTATTGGTTAGCGATCTGGTAGTTTTCTAATGCCAGTTTATAGTTATCCTGGGCTTCATAAATTTCATATAAGGCCAGGTAGGCGAGCCTTGCGCGGTCGCGGTAATGATTGGCCTTTGCAAGTTCTATGGCTTCGTTGGCGGCCTTAATTGCTTTCGGGTAATTTTTTTGTTTTCCGTAAACACGTGCCAGCCCGATTTGAGTAAGCGTCTTTCCGAACGAACTGATTTGTGGTTCGTTTAGCATGCTGGCCAGGCTATAGTAATAGAGGGCTTCATCATACCGGCCTAATTCTGTGTACACCTCGCCAAGGTAATTGTACGCATTGCCAAGCCCATAGTCGGCTTTTGGCTGGTGGCTTTCCATATCCAAGGCTGTTTTAATGTAAAAAATTGCACTGTCGTACATGGTTTGTTTGCCGTAATTTCTTCCCAGGAAGGTATAGGCATTTGCCAGTTCCGGATGATTCTTAGCTTTTGCAAGAGTTACCGATTTCAAAAGATAACGGTGTGCCGCTTTATAATTTTGCATGGACGAGTAAATGTTTCCGAGCATCAGGTACGAGTCGAGCAGTTCCAGGGTATCCTTTTGTTTTTCGAGTTGCGGTAATGTATTGAGGGTGTATTCAACCGCAATCGAAAAATTTCCAAACCTGCGGTGGATGCGTCTAAGCACTTTGCATGCCTGGTAAACACCATCTTCATCCTTTAGCTGCTGCGAAAGCGCCAATGCCTGTTCGCTGTATTCAAGCGCTTTTTTTACGTTGGGGCTGTAGTATTTTTCGGCCAGTAAAACCAGGATTTTCACCTTGTTGCTGTCGGGTGCTTGCGGCAGCAGTTTCTCCAGGCTGTCAATGGTTTCCTGTTGTGCCAGCAGCGCAGGTGAGAAGAGGATCAATAATAGTACTACCCGGTTACACACACATCAAATATATACCAGTTGCTCCGAAATTATTGAAGCAGTTGTTTCAGTTTTTCCAGTTGGGCTTTGTTGGCCGGGCTATTCAGGTTTTCAACAATGCTGTTTTTTTCGCGGGTGGTTAAGCGCCAGCTTAGCGATGCCCG
>JAGUUF010000318.1 GCA_020063545.1 Cytophagales bacterium | reverse complement strand
ATTCTCATTCAGGCTGGCGCGGTCAATGCCTGCCAGTTGGGTCTTATACTTCTGATAGAAGGCCTGCACCCTGCCACGGTACTCCTGGCTGATGTCGTTAGGGAAAATGTGGTTATACCGGTTGTCGCCAATGCTGGTTGCCAGCAATGGAAACAGTTGCAGTTTCTCTTCGTGAAAACTCTTAAAGAGGGAGTCGGGAGTAATGGTTGCCTGTTCCTTCCGGGTTGCGGGGCCGCAGGAATACAGCAGGCCTGAAACAAGCAGGAGGTATAAAACTCTTTTCATGGATTTTAAAATTAGAAAACAATGCTACATGTCCCATCGCGCTTTAGCAACAAAGATTTGTTGAGCGGTAACCGGTGTGGCATATTTGATATTCTGCGTAACCCGGTTAGCAAAGCAGCCGACTCTTAGTCAGCGGGTCGGGAGTTCAAGTCTTTCCGGGGTAACCAAACCCGCCAAATCGTCCGGCATCTCCGGTTATACAGCCTTAAAATCAGTCACCTTAGCATAAAAATCATCCTGGTACGTCATTAAAGGCGGAGGAAAATTATGGATGCATTTTCAACGCTTGTTGTCGGGGCAGTAGAAAAAACAAAAAATGCGGTTGTTAAAATTGATGTGTACAAGACCATCCGGGGCAACCTAAGGCCCGCTGGTTCCGGCTCCGGGTTTATCTTTTCGTCTGACGGCCTGCTCTTTACCAACAGCCACGTGGTAGCCGGTGCAGAGAAAATCATGGTAACCCTGCTGAATGAAACCGAAATTGAAGCTACACCGATTGGCCATGACCCGGATACCGATCTGGCCATACTCAAAATTTTCAGCGATGGCTATTCGGTAGCCCGGTTGGGCGATGCCTCGCACCTGCAGATAGGGCAGTTTGTAATTGCCATCGGCAATCCATACGGGTACCAGCACACCGTTACTACCGGGGTGGTTAGCGCCCTGGGCCGAACGCTTCGCACCCAATCCGGCAGGCTGGTGGATAACGTTATCCAAACGGATGCCGCGCTTAACCCGGGCAACTCGGGCGGGCCTATGGTTACGCTGGATGGCGAAGTGGTTGGCGTGAACACCGCCATCATTACCGGGGCACAGGGCTTAAGTTTTTCGGTAGATATAAACACGGCCAAAGAAGTTGCCCGCCAGCTTATTGAAAGCGGCAAGGTATTCCGCGCGTACTTGGGCTTCAGCCTGCAGGAGGTACCCATCAATCAAAAAATCCTGAGGCATTTTCACCTGCCGAACACAAAAGGGTTGTTCATAACTTCCATAGAGTCCGGCTCGCCCGCCAGCCGTTCGCAACTGGCCGAAGGCGATATCCTGATCTCGTTTAACAACAAATCCATTAATTCTTCGCACGACCTGTTTAAAGAATTGAGCAAAAAGGAAATCCTGACGGCCGTGAACATTTCCGTTTTGCGCCATTCCGAACTACTTCATTTCGTTATTTTTCCTGCCAAAAGGCATGTGAAATAATTCTGTTTTCAGAATCGGGCGTAATTGTATAGCTTTCTTTAAAAAATCAGTTGTTATGAAACGGTTATGGTTAATCCTGTTACTTACCTGCCAGGCGGCAGCATTGCAAGCCCAGGGCTTTGAAGGTATCATTACCTGGACCAGCACGTCCGACATTAAATTATCGGATGAACAGGTGCAGCAAATGAAGGCGGCAAAAAAACAACTGGAAGCCCAGATGAACAACCCGGAATTTAAAAAGCAGATGGAAGCAAACCCGGCCCTGAGAGAGATGATGGAAAAACAACTGAAGAACCTTGACGGCATGCAGGGAGGCGGGGCCGTTAATTTTATGCCTGAAAAAATGATTACCAAGGTGAAAGGAAAAAATACCCGCAGTGAAATGGGCACTACGGTTTTTATTCATCGCACTAGCGAGAATAAAACCTATATGCTCGATACGGAAACCAAAACGTATTCAGAAATCAATTCAACGCCAACCGAACCGGCTGACTCCAGGGTATCGGTAAAGAAAACCTCAGAAACGACCACTATAAACGGTTACAAATGCACAAAATACCTGCTGAATATTGAAGGTTCGGCCATGACAACACAATGGCTGTGGGTAACGAAGGATATTAAGGATATTGACCCGTCTATGTTTAAAGGAAAAGGCAATGAGAATTTATTTTTTAACGATGTTGACGGCATACCGGTGAAAATTGAAATCAATACACCACAGGGAAAAGTTACTTCTGAAATGACGGAGCTGAAACGGGTTACGCTGCCCGACAGCGATTTCCAGATTCCGGCCGGGTATAAAAAGAAGTGATCACCTGCGTTTTCTTTTTGCCATTAGCAATGACCCGGTAAGCGATGAAAAACCTCCAACCAGTCCACCGATAAGGGAAGTAACCACAACCAACAGCGCTTTGCTTTTCACCATCAGCAAAGACGCAACCTTTTCGGCAAGCGGTGCCGCTGCATTCAGGTCAATAAGCAAGGCATGCAAAGCCCACAGCAGCGCAATTCCGATAAATCCGGCAGTAAAATTAGCGTTCGATTTAACTACATACCCTCCTGCAAAACCTGCAAGGGCTATGCCCCACCACGGAAGGAACAGGGTAAGCAGCCAGCCAAGCAATGCAATTACAACCACCTGAACAATGAATTTCATATTACTCGGGTTTTAACGTAGTGGAAAACAATACACCGGCAGCCGGTTGCGCAGGCTGCTTCAAAAACAACAACTTAAAATAGTTTCCATCGGCCCACCGGCTGAGCATGGAGTTATAGTGTGCACTTCCCGGGTTACCGGATTGCCCCCCGGGATAGGTTGCGTACGCGTTTGGTCCGCCCGGTTCAACACTAACAATCATCCGCCACGATGGCCCGTGCCTGCGCGATGAGGCATTAACCGCATCGCCATGGCCACCATGCTCAACATGGTAGCTGAACGGTTCCATTCGGGTAAGGTGTTCTATGTATGTATCCTTGTAATCAGCCCAACGCAGGGCTGTTCCCTTTTCCTTTTTCCATGCCTCAACATCGGCTACGCCTTTTTTAAAGGCCTGCCGAACAAGGTGGGTAAGTGTCTCCTTCTCCGTTGTTGATTGATCATCAAAGAAAGCAAAGTCGGGCTTGGTTTTTATGAGATGAATGGTATTCCACGCGGTTGGATAGGAAAGCGATAATGAATCGTTTCTCATTTCATCCCAAATGGAAGCAAACAAATTCCTCCACCAGTTTTCAAAGTAAGCCGGTGCTTCAGCATCTTTCTTATAATAATAGTCCCATGATTTCAGCACATTCAACGTGTTCAGTTCTTCAGTTGTAAGGATTGAACTGTCAACAAAACCCAGTAATACCGGAAGTACCTCTTCGGCTTTTATACTGTAAGTGTCCAGCTGCAGGTTCATCATATCCGCAACAGTAACCGAACCGGCCTCGCGCAGCAGGTTGTTGATCCTGCGGTTACGGTAGGCTTCGTAACTCACCGCATTGATGTAATATGGATAGGTGGCATCGGCCGGGTACTGGTTTGCCGAACTCACAAACCCGCGTTCGGGATTTTTGTCCATTACGTTATGCGCAAACGGAATGTAGGCCTGGGGAGCCTGCGATGATTTGGAACCATCCAGCACAAACTTTCCTTCATTCTTCTTCCGGGCAGGAAATTTACCCTGCACGCGCATGGCAATATCACCGGTTACCGAGGCAAACACAAAATTCTGGGCTGGTGAAGAAAAATGATCAAGCGCGGCCATGTAATCTGCATGATTTTTTGCGCGGTTCAGCTTGTAAAACGTGAGCAGTTCTTCCGATTCATCGTGGGCAACCCACCGGAAGGCGAAGTGTTTCCGGTTGTTTTCAGCCCTAAAATGTTCATCGTACGGCACCGGGCCCCAGTGGGTATACACAACCGTATCATAAAACGCATCGCGGCCGCGTACTGAAATTTTCTCAATTACTTTGCGCGTGTCTTTCCAGGCACCATCGAGTTGATACTTTTCCTTGCGGTTGTTCTGAAATGTAACCCGGTACCAGTCAACCAGGTCGCGCTGGGCATTGGTTACACCCCAGGCTATGGAGTCGTTAAACCCGATGATGATGCCGGGGGCACCCGGCAATGAAACACCCATGCAGGTAATGCCCGGTGCATGCAACTGGATGGCATACCAGATTGACGGCAACGAAATGGTAAGGTGCGGATCGTTACATAGAATAGGGTAACCCGATTGGGTTTTGCTGCCGCTTACCGCCCAGTTGTTGCTGCCAATGTTCGGGTCGGGTGGGCTAAGCCCGGTGATTTTTACCAGTTCATCGGGCAAAGCAATAATTGTATCGTTCAGCGGCACAGGATCAAAATTCCATTTGCCGGGTTTTTCCACAATCGCATCGCCCACCGGCTCCATGTCGGGGTACAACAGTTCAATCATTTCCTTGCCGAAAAGCTTCAGGGCGTTGGTCATCTGCATATCCTTATCGCCCATGTTCAGGGTTTGTGCCATGCTTCGCAGCAGTAAGGCCGATTTAATTGTAGTCCATTCTTCAGGTCTGTAGTCGAGCAATTTGTATTCAACAGGAAGTTCTTTATAAGATAATGCGTTAATCCACGCGTTTATTCCTTCGGCATAGCGGGTAACTACCAGCTTGGCCACCGGGTCGCGCTCCATTCCGCGAAGCGCATTTTCGGCAGCGTACACCATGCCAAGCCTGCGTTGCTGGCGGTCGTAGTTCAGCACAGCATCGTCTTTTCCGCTCCCCAGGATTTCCGAAAGCCGCCCGGCAGCGGCATGAGTTTGAAACTCCATTTGCCAGAGCCGGTGAAATGCGGTGATGTACCCCTGAGCATAGTACAGATCGTCATCGCTTTGCGCGAACAGGTGCGGAATCATGAGGCTGTCGAACAGAACGGTAACGGGCTGCTTCAACCCGGGCAGGTTAAGCATTTCGGGTAACCGGTACCCGTTGGGTTCTATATTTTGCCAGAACCCGTGCGATGGAGCAAGAAATTTTCCGAGGGGAGGAACAGGGGTGCCCTTTATATTCCAACTTCTGTTAAGGGCCCAGACCAGGAGAATGGTTGTGGCAAGACTGATAAGAAACCTGAAGTTCATAGGTGCAGTTTCAATAATCAGCCAACTTAAAAAAAAATTCTCAGGCATTTACCGGCCATGAGAATTATTGTGTACTAAAAAGTCAGGTGAAATTCAATCGGGTACCCGGTACACCATGGCGTTAATGTTAACACCTGCCCCGAGCGCAACAAACAGGATATAGCGGCCTTTCCGGATTTCATAACCGTTCATTTTTCGTTTGGCGATCAGGTCGTAAAGGGTGGGCACCGTGGCCACCGAACTGTTGCCCAGCCACGCGATCGTCATGGGCATAATTTTTTTTGACGCCACGCTAAGGCCGCTCAGTTCAAAGGCACGCTTTAAAATAGCTTCATCCATTTTATTGTTGGCCTGGTGGATGAGCACCAGCTCAATGTCGGCCATGGAAATACCCGCTTTATCAACACACTCCCGGATAACCGGAGGAACGGCCGTGAGGGCATGCTCATATAATAACCGGCCTTGCATTTTAAGGTACAACTCTTGGGCAGGGAGTGCTGGGTTATACGACCGTTCCATTTTCAGTACAAAAGTTTTATCACCCGCGTTGGTGTGTGTTTTATGGGCCAGTACGCCAACCGGTATCTCACTTTCGCGGGCTTCAAGGATTACCGCACCGGCACCATCGGCATAAATCATGCAGTCGCGATCGTGCGGATCGTAAATCCGCGAAAGCGTTTCAGCGCCAACAATCAATATCCGGTTTGCGGTACCGGAGCGGATAAAAAAATCGGCCTGGATAACACCCTGCAGCCAGCCTGCACAGCCGAAGGGCAAATCGTAGCAAACTGTATTTGGATTCTGAATACCAAGTTTTGATTTAACGCGCGATGCAAGTGCCGGAACAAACTCACTTTTTCGTGTATCGGAACGAATATCACCGAAGTT
>JAGUUF010000383.1 GCA_020063545.1 Cytophagales bacterium | reverse complement strand
TGCCTGGAATTTTTTATGGGAGAAGGTTCATGCGTATGAACTCTGCCCCAAACTCAGCGGCCTTCAACTTAAAAAGGGGTTGTGCTTCAGTTATCAGACGGGCGGGTGCAAAGGGGCATGTTCCGGAATGGAGAAGGCTGCCAGTTATAATAAACGTGCAGCAAAGGCGGTAAAATCTTTCCACGATACCAGTGCCTCTTATGCCATAGTGGGAAGGGGAAGAAACGCAAATGAAAACTCTGTTGTAGTGGTGGATAAAGGGAAGTTTGCCGGCTATGGGTTTATCAGCAAAAAAACCAGGATCAAAAGTGTGCGATCGGTAAAACGCCATGTTAAAAACGGAGTGGAGACATCAAGCGTTCAGAACCTCGTCAATTCGTATCTGCTAAATCCTCGGGGCGCCAAAGTTCTGGTTATCGGTTAGCCTGCTTTCTTCCGGTAACGCCCGGGTACAATGACGGCACCGGGTCGCTTGTAAATACTTCCTTAGTGTCGATGTTCATCAGCGACAGCACGCCCGACCACCCTGCACCGGTGTCCATCAGCCAGATGCCGCACGCATGAAGCGGCCGGCCCAACCCGATAGGCGTATGACCGATGTAAACCTCATCATAAACAGTAAGTGGGGCTTCAATTCCTTTGTTGTAAAAGTCAATGGCGATGCGCGCAAGGGTGCGATCCCACAAAAACTGTTCAAGGCTTTGTTCTTCAATTCGCTTTAACGGATTAAAACCGGCATGTACAAATAACGTATTCTCAATAATCAGGTAAGGGTATGCGCCCTCAAAAAAATTCTTGTGTGCTTCAATTGCAATTTCGTTGTATGATTGTAAGGTAGCCGGGCCACCCTGGTCGAGCCACTCCTCATGCTTTAGTCCAAATTGCATCCATTGCAGCGTAAGGTAATCGTGGTTGCCGAGAATAAATTTCAGGTTCTTTATCTTAAGCAGTTCATCCACTGCCTGCCGGGTTTCGGGCCAGCCATCACAAACATCGCCCAGCGCAATGAGCAGGTCGGTTTCATACTTAAAATGTGCCCGCTGAAGGCATTGCAGTAAAGCCCGGTGGGCACCGTGGATATCGCCAATAACAAATCGGTTCATCGGGTATTGTACAGGTAAATTAATAGATTCGCACCTGTTAATTTCTACGTTATGAATTGGATAGAAGTGGTTGGCCTGCTGGGGGCATTTTTGAGCAGCATTACGTTCATACCGCAGGTGTATAAAGCCTGGCAAACAAAGAGCGTGGGCGACCTGAGCTTAACCATGATGCTGATTGTGTTTACGAGCACCATCGTGTGGCTGGTTTACGGGGTTCAACTTTACCTGTTGCCGGTAATCATATGCAATGCCATTATCTGCGCCCTTAGCCTGATGCTCATCTATTTTAAATTTGCATTTAAACGCAAAAACGGGTAGCCGACTGAAGCCTTAAACGATTGTCTTATCAATTTTTAAACCCTATTTCGTTAAAATTGCGCTACTTTTAAATTTACAGGTTATCATTTGTCTACAGCCAGTTAATTGTTGAGTTTATGGAAGCGGTTGCAACCGAAAGGCAGATTGAACATAAGGAAAAGATCAGGCAGGTAATTGCTGAAGTAGGCAAAGTTGTGGTTGGCCAGGAATACATGGTTAACCGGTTGCTCATCGGGTTGTTTACCAACGGCCATATTTTGCTTGAGGGTGTTCCGGGCCTGGCCAAAACATTAACCGTGAGTACGCTTGCCCGAGTGCTGCACCTGGATTTTTCGCGCATCCAGTTTACGCCTGATCTTCTTCCCGCTGATTTGGTAGGTACCATGATCTACAACCAGAAAGAAGGAAAGTTTGATGTGAAGAAAGGACCGATATTTGCTAACATCATCCTGGCTGATGAGATAAACCGCTCGCCCGCAAAAGTGCAATCGGCATTACTGGAAGCCATGCAGGAAAAGCAGGTAACGATAGGTGAAACTACCTTTACGTTGGACAAGCCTTTCCTGGTACTGGCCACACAAAACCCCGTAGAGAACGAAGGAACCTATCCGCTGCCCGAAGCACAGATAGACCGGTTTATGATGAAAGTGTTTGTGGATTACCCCAGCAAGGAGCAGGAACTTGAGGTAATGCGCAGGATTGCCAACATGAAATTTGACTTTTCGGTAAACCCGGTGCTCACCAAAGAAGATATTTTTAACATCCGCGATGAGGTAAACAAAGTTAAGATTTCGGAATCGCTTGAACGGTATATTATTGAACTGGTTTGGGCAACGCGCAAGCCCTTAGAATACAAACTGAATGAACAGGCACCGTATATTCAGTTTGGCGCTTCGCCACGCGCCAGCATCAATTTAAACCTGGCAGCAAAAGCAGCCGCCTATATGGAAGGCCGCGATTATGTACTGCCCGAAGACATAAAAGAGGTGGCGCTGGATGTAATAAACCACCGCATTATTCTTAACTATGAGGCCGAAGCCGATAATGTAAAAACGGCCGACATTATCAAGGCCATTCTGGGCAAGGTTCCCATCATGAAATAATCTTCGGCTTAACATTGCCGTAAGGATTTTTTAAACGGCTTAACAAGCCTGTAACAAAACAACCGGCAATCATTCCATCGCTATGTAACGATAGAACTGAAAATCAGGGAGTTAAACGACCAAATGCC
>JAGUUF010000381.1 GCA_020063545.1 Cytophagales bacterium | reverse complement strand
TCCGCAGCCCGGTGAAAGTGCCGAATGGGTGCAGTCGTCATTCAGTTATATAGCGGATTCGCCCGAAGGATGGGCGCAGCTTCACTTTCCGCAATACCTTAAAAACAGTTCGGTAGGATTGGTAAAAGATGCCGAGCTGCGTTTGTTGAAATTTGAGAAGAGTACCATAACCGTTGACATTCACACCTTCGGCAGCAACCATCCCGCACCGCACACCGATGTTTCCGTAAAAATCAACGGCAGTGAATACAATCCGTCTACGTTTGTTGCCGTGTGCCGCGATAACACCATTAACCTGATTGCCTTCGACCGGCACTCTACCATTCCTTATACGGCACTGGAAGTGAACCCGTTTATTGGTTTGGGTTGCGGCAGGAGGCCGCAGGTGATTAACAGCTTCAGGCCAAGCGAACTGGTTACCGGCCTGGGCAACGACATCTTTCAATACATGGCTAACGTACCCGATGGCGATTCCGTGGTTGTATTTTCAATTGGCGATGCCGGATACGCATCCTGGCCGCTTGCCGCCAAACTGCAGTTTGAACTGATTGGCATTTCGTCAGCGCAGATTAATTCCTTGCAGCCCGGAGAACCCGTTGTGTTTTTCGGCAAAAAAGGAGCCTTGCCCGGCACTGCACGGATGTACCGGCCGGCCGGTTCACCGGTAAATGAGCAGGAACTATCGGTAAGCAGTACCATCAGCGGGGGCTTCAGCTCCGGCACCATGACCACCCCGCGCATCGGCCCGGCCACCGCGTGGAATAGTTTGCTTGCACAGGCAGCCGTTTCAGAATTTCCGGTAACCGATTTGTACCGCTTTAATGTATACGGTGTAACCCTCCAGGGCCAGTCTGATTTATTATTGTTCGATGCCGGGGGTTCGGTTGACCTGTCATTTATTGATGCCGGCCAATACCCTTACCTGCAGGTTGAGTTTAATGCCGATGATGCCACCAACCTTACCCCGCCACAGCTAAAAAAGTGGCTGGTGCTGTACACCCCGGTTGCCGAGGGCGTGCTTACCTACAGCGGTGAAGCGGGTACCATATTTTTAACGGAAGGCGAAACGTGGACCGGTGCTTATGGGTTTAAAAACATTTCGCAGAAAAATTTTACCGACTCGCTAACCGTGCGGGTGGAAGTGTTCAGCCAGCAATCGCTGCAACGCGAACTGCGAACAGTTAAAATTAAACCGCCAGCACCGGGTGAGACCACGCCTTTTACCGTTACCGTGAACACAGTTGAAAAAGGCGGACTTAACGATGTGAAAGTATTTGTAAACCCGCGCGTACTGCCTGAGCAGTATTACGAAAACAATGTGCTTGAACTTTACGGCTACCTGGATGTAAAAGCTGATGTATTTAACCCCGTGCTTGACGTAACAGTTGACGGGCGCTACCTGCAGAACGGTGATTATGTTTCGCCCAACCCGAAAATCACCATAAGGTTGTGGGACGAGAACTCCCTGATAAAAAAAACCGATACGGTGGGCATAAAGCTATTTCTTACCTACCCGGGTGATGCTTCGCCAACACCCATTTACCTGGGCCGGAATGATGTAGCGTGGTTTGCCCAAACGGATGATGACGATTTTCGTGTGGAATTTTCTCCCCAAAACCTGCCGGAAGGCGAATACACCCTGCGGGTTGAAGCCCGCGATGCTCGCAACAATGCCAGCGGTGCTGAACCTTATACGGTAACCTTTACTGTGCACTATGATCAAAAGGTCTTGTTGCTGGCGCCCCATCCTAATCCCATGTCCTCAGCCGTTTCGTTTGTGCTGGTGTTAACCGGTGAAGCGCCACCCGATAAGCTGGTACTGGATGTGATAAACAGCAACGGCCAGCCGGTGCGCACCGTTGAGTTTGGTGAATTTGTGATTGGCACCAACCGACTGGTATGGGATGGTACCGACAGCCGCGGAAACATCCTGGCTAATGGATTGTACCTGTACCGCATAAGGCTATTCAGTAATGACAATCCCGTTCCGGTTAAAATACCGGAAGGTGACAGCTTTTTGAAAAACGGCTATGGCAAGCTGGTAATTTCGCGGTAAATAACGTTGCTACAGCAACCGAACCAGTTTTCCTTTCCGCTTAACAATGTTTTTGTAGTCCCACTGGATGTCTTTCGCTTTCTTCAGCCACCTGCTCAACTCACTTTTGTTTATCTGCCCGGCAGCAGTGTAGCGTATTTCTGCGGCCTTAAAACTCCCCTCATGTTGAAGGGCAGGTTCGTCAAACGACTGGCCGCTCCAGAATAACAGCCGTATGCAATTTTTTAATTTACTGTAACCCACTATGGGATTTCCATTCAAAAACCAAACCGGGTGTGCGTGCCAGATTTTATTTTCGGCTTCGGGTAAGCAGCGGCAAATTTCCCCGGCAAGCAGGTTGCAGATTCTCCGGTTTTCAGTTGTTTGTGCATTGTTGTATACCTGAATTTCCCTCGCCCATGAAAGATTGGTAGTGCTTACTTTTTTTCGGGTGTCCTGCTTTTCCCGATTCTCCTGCACCCTGGCTTTTACAATGGCCTTTACAAGCGAGACTGGAATCATTTTACCGACAGGAAACTGAATGGTGCCCTTCGAGGTTTTGTACCCTTTAAGCTTATCGGTAAACTGCTTTACAGAACCGGCCGGGTAAAAACCGATATGATTTTTGTATCCGGCATAATACACCAGCATTCCTTTGAGTTTGTATGCCGGCATATTGTAACTAATAAGCTCTTCTGCTTCAGGAGCTGCTGCTTTAATAATGCCCCGCATTTCGTTGAGTCGTGTTACTGTTGGTTCGGGTTGATCCGAAAAATAATCGTCAACAGATTTGTACTTCCGGGTACCGTATGGGTTTCGTTTTTTAGTGATTGCCATATCGAAGAATATTGCTTTTCACTTACCAGCATTTACACTTTAGCCGTTTTCCAGCCACCCCTCGAAAACAGCCAAAGCGTAAACAAACCAACCGAGGTTTCGGAAATAAACACACCCCAGAACACACCCGATTGCTGCCAGTTTAACTGAATGGCTAAAAACCATGATAAGGGTATCTGGATAAGCCAGAAAAAAACTACATTGATTTTGGTTGGAGTTTGCGTATCGCCTGCACCGTTAAACGCCTGCACCGAAACCATCCACCACCCGTACACAAAAAGCGAATAGGAGAGAATGCGCAGCCACTCGGCCCCAACAGAAATTACCTGGGCATCGGTTGTGAAAATTGACATGAGCGCATTATTAAAGAAAAAATAAGCAAACGAAACGCCCACCAGGAAAATCATATTGTAGGTGCCGATTTTCCATACGGCCGACTCGGCACGTTCAGGGTTGCCGGCACCAAGGTTTTGGCCGACCAGCGTAGCCGCAGCATTGGATAACCCCCAGGCGGGCATCATGGTAAACATCATCAGCCTGATGGCAATGGTTGAGCCGGCAACGGCTTCACTGCCGATCTCGGAAAGAATGCGCATCAGGAAAATCCACGAGGTCATGGCAACAATCATCTGGCCGATGCCCCCCAGCGAGGTTCGGAAAATGTTCAGGATGATTTTTGCATCCCAAACCAGTTGTGCATAGGTAGCTTTAATGTGCTTTCCGCCATGAAACAGCGTGTACAACTGAACAAGAACACCGGTACCTCTTCCGATGTTGGTGGCCATGGCGGCACCTTCAATGCCGAAAGCCGGAATAAATCCCCAGCCGAAAATCAGTAATGGATCCAACAGAATATTAATCCCGTTGGCAATCCACAATACGCGCATGGCAATGGCGGCATCACCGGCCCCGCGGAAAACGGCATTGATGATGAACAACAACATGATAACCGCGTTGCCCCCGAGCATCCATTGCGTGTAGCGGTAACCTTCGTTCAGGGCCCATGCGTCAGCTCCCATCAGTTGAAGCAGTTCTTTTGCATAAAATATCCTGGCAACGGCAAAGGGTAATGAAGCGAGTATGCCCAGAAAGATGGATTGTATGGCCGAGCGCCCTGCTTCTTCGTTATTTTTTTCACCCACTCTTCGCGCAATGATGGCCGTTACCGCTGTGGCCAATCCCATCGCTATGGAATACAACAGGAAGAGGTAGGTTTCGGTAAGCCCTACGGTAGCAACAGCCGATGGGCCGAGTTTGCCAACAAAGAAGATATCCACCACGGCAAAGGTTGATTCCATGACCAGTTCGAGGATCATGGGTATGGCCAGCAGGAAGATGGCCCGCTTAATGTTGATTTGCGTATAGTCGGCCTCGGTGCCGCCCATGGCATTTTTCAGTTCCTGCCAAAGCGATGCACGCACCGCAGCTGATGAATGTTGTGTAGGTATTTCTTCCTGCATGGATAGTGGCGTTCTGAGTTTTCAAAGGTACCTGCTTTGCAGACAATTGCAGGTGGTAAACTTTAATTTCTTTCTTCCTGACCAGTTAGGCTGAAAGTAGTTTTTCGATGTTGAACTTTTTCATTTTCAAAAAAGCCTGTATTACCCTTTGTGACCGTTGCGGGTCACTCATCAGTTTCCTGAGTATGGCGGGAACAACCTGCCAGGAAATGCCAAATTTATCTTTCAGCCACCCGCACATGCTTTCCTGCCCGCCTTCGGTAAGCCGGTTCCAGTAGTAATCAATTTCATTTTGGCTGTCGCATTCGATTACAAACGAGTTGCCCTCCGTAAAGTCAGCATCGTGCGGAACAGGGCTGCTCATCATATTCATAATGAAGCCGTTAAGCTTAACCTGGGCAAAGAGCAAACTTCCATCGGATTGCTTCGCTTCTGGCGGATAAGGTGCTTCCAGCAGAATTTTGGAGTTTTTGAAAATGCCGGTGTAATGCCGGATGGCCTCCTTTACCAGCCCCTTTTTTGCATTGGCAAAAAGCAAGGAGGGAACAATTTTTTGCTCCGCATTAATCCGATCAACATCCAGTTGCCAGTTTACCCCAAACCGGTCGCTAACCCACGCATACTTGTCCGACCAGTCGTATTTATCTAATGGCATCAGGATATTGCCGTCAGCCGAAAGTAAACGGTACAGCCGGTTGATTTCGGATTCGCTGCCGCAATACACATAATAGGAGACCGCTGAATTAACGTTAAAGGAAGGCCCGCCATTCAAGGCCATAAACTTTGTTCCACCAGCCATAAAGGTTGTGGCTAGTTCTGATTGTTCAACGATGGCCGCACCCGGAAAAGCCGAGCAATAGAATTCAACAACCTTATTCGCGTTGTTGTTAAACCACAAACAGGGATAAATATTGGTGTGAGTCATGTGATTTTTTTAATAGAGTGTTTTTTAGTTAACCGGGCAGTAATTTTACTTTTTATCCGATTCTTCAATTGTACCGGTCTTCACTTTACCGGAACGCTTATAGTGTGTTAAAATTACTCCGGTTGGTGTAACGGAACTTTTAATAAGCGTAAATGCTGATGCTTTCGAACCGTTGTCAAACAGTTTTTTCCCTTTACCCAGAATCAAAGGATGAATCTTTAACTTCAGTTCATCAGCCAGATCATGCTTAAGCAATAAATGTACGAGTTCAGTGCTGCCCCAAACCTGAATATCGGGACCTTTCGAGTTTTTTATTTTTTTTATGTCGGCTACGGATTGGATGAAAACAGAATTTTTCCATTCCGACTTTTTCCTGGTTTTTGACAGGACGTACTTTTTTCCGGTATTGATGCCTGGCCAGAAGGCTGCATGCGCGGGCCAGTAATTCTCCCAAATTTCAAAAGTTTTTCTTCCCAAAATGTAGGCTGCCGGTTGTTTTAATTCTTCCTGTATTGCGGTAGCATAGGTTTCGTCATCGTAAGGTGCAACCCAGCCGCCATATTTAAAGCCGCCTGATGGGTCTTCTTCAGGGCTACCTGGTCCCTGCATAACACCATCCAATGTTGTCATCGACAGAATGACTATTTTTCTCATCCTTAAAGCTTGTGTTAGTCCTTCGAAGCGCAATTAAACATCCACTGTACTCCGTATTTATCGCGGCAGCTTCCATAGAATGCACCCCAAAACATATCCTGCAACTCCATTTCAACAGTGCCACCGGCAGCAAGTGCTTTGAACAACCGCCTTGTTTCTTCGCGCGTGTCGGGTTCAAGGTTTATGTACACATTATTGCCCATGTTCACCTTAAATCCCATCGATTCGGGTGCATCGGTGCCCATCAGTTTATGGCCGCCCAGGATAGGCAGGCAAACGTGCATTACCAGGTTTTTATCGGCCTCGGCAATGGGTGGTGCATCGGGTGAAGGCGGAATGTCGCTGAACCGGGAGATGGGGTCAGTGAATTCACCGCCAAAAACAGATTTGTAGAAATTAAATGCTTCCTCGGTTTGACGGGGAAAATTGAGATACGTGCTTACAGTTGCCATGGAGATAGTTGTTAGTTGTTAGTTGTTGGTTGTTAGTTGTTGGTTGTTAGTTGTTAGGGGTGGTTTCGCACATGGCTTTCAGTTTTTTTAAGGCACGCGGCCATGCTTCGGTGAAGTAATCTTTGAATTGGGCATTGGAGTCCATCTCTACTTTCAACACCGTTTTACCGTTGGCTTCATTAAATGAATAGTTTTCACGCGAGCCCGCCCAATCCTCAACTGCCGGTCCGCTGGTTATCTCGTTCCCATCGCTAATCATTCCATAATGTTCAATCGAAACATATTTATTGGGTATCAGTTCGGCAATGCGGCTCACCATGCCTTCTGTCTTGCCTTCCTGGTTGGTTCCTATAAAAAGAATTTTTGAGCCTTTCGTCCAGGAGCCTTTGTAGTGTGAAGTGGGATTAAATTCTGCTGTCCATTCGCGGTATGATTTTTCGCTGAGCATGGTACGGTAAACCGTTTCAGCGGGGGCATTAATGGTTGTTTCAAACACAAGCCGTTCAAATTTCGAGAAAAGCTCAACGTATTTTTTAAAGTTATCAAGAATAGCCTGCCAGCCCGCGCGCTGCATTTCTACGGGATGAATGGTTTCCGCATCAAACGTTTCGGAAATGGTAGTCTGATTAGTGCCCGGCTCAAACGTAACCGATACCTTACGCCCATCCGTCAGGGTATAATCAATTTTCCGGTGGTTGTCCACACGGGTATAGGTCCCGGTAAAATCGAAACTTACGCTGCCATCACGGGCGGCCATTCGCGAAAGGAATTTCCCTCCGACACGCAAATCGTTTTCGGCATGGGGTGTGTGCCAGTCATCCGAGGCGTTGTTCCACCGGGTAATGTGTTGTGGCAACGTCCACAGTTCCCATACTTTTTCAACCGGTGCGTTAATTGTTGTGTTAACGGTAATAGCAGGTTTTGTGGCAGTTTCCATAGTTGGTTGGGTTAATGTCAGTGATTTATTACTTCTTAACTAATTCATTTTCATCCATAAAAAGAATTTCCCACTGGTGCCCGTCCGGGTCGGCAAAACTGTGGCCATACATCCAGCCATGATCCTGGGCAGGCATGTAGGTACTTCCGTCTGCTTTCACGGCTTTGCGCACCAGTTCATCTACTTCAGTGCGGCTTGAGGCATCCAGCGCAATAAGCACTTCGGTGTGCTTATGGGCATTGCATAGTTCTTTTTTTGTGAACGTTTTAAAGTAAGGCTCGGTAATCAGCATGGCATAAATGTTTTCGCTGATAACCATACAGGCGGCTTTGTCGTCAGTGAATTGCGTGTTGAATGTAAAGCCGAGCGCTGAAAAAAAGGTTACCGACCGGTTAAGGTTTTTTACCGGAAGGTTTACGAAAATTTGTTTAGCCATGGGTGTGTTGTTTTCTGGTTAGTTCAGGTTGAGTTTCTTCAAGTACGTCAATTTCAAATCCAAGCCGGTTTAGCAGGTTGCAAACAGATTGAGTTTGAATGGGTGCGCCAAAACTTTTTATCCGCATAATGTTGTCGCAATC